>CAZHFS010000273.1:0-4421 GCA_964531885.1 uncultured Propionivibrio sp. | reverse complement strand
GCACTGCTGCCGGCGGTCACTCGTCCATCCAGCGGGATGCGGGCACCAGGCTTGACCCGCACCTGTGCCCCGATGACAACCTTGTCGGCCGGCGTCTCCCGCCAGCCACCGTCGCCTTGGCGAATCTCTGCGGTTTCCGGGGCTAAGGCGAGGAGCCCCTTGATGGCGTTGCGAGCCCGATCGACGGACCGGGCCTCGATTAGTTCGGCGATGGCGTAAAGCGCCATGACCATAGCGGCCTCCGGCCATTGACCGATCAGGAAAGCGCCAGTCACCGCCACACCCATCAGGGCGTTCATGTTCAATTGACCGCGCCGCAATGCGGACAATCCCTTGCGATAGGTGGAGAATCCAGAGAACGCAATGGCAGCCGCTGCCAACGCCATGCCCAGCCCCTTGAGTAGCAGGGTATCAGGTGCAAAGAAATCCAAAGCTTCGGCTCCGATGGCCAATGCCAGTGCGATCAATGCTTTACTGATCTCGCCGAGACCTGATGGGCTTTCGGTCTTCTGTTCATGCTCGATGGGCTGCGCTTCGAAACCGAGCTGGCGGACGACCTGTAACGCGATTTCCTGAGCAGACTGCTCGCCATCGATGGTCAGGGTCCGGGACGACAGTTCGAAGCGTAGTGACCGAATCCCCTCAATGCCAGTCAGCGCCTTGCGGATATCATTTTCTTCATTGGGACAATCCATGGCTGGAATACGAAAAATTCCCCAATTGGTGTCCGCTACCGACTCTCTTGAAGTAGCAGAAGCAATTTCTGACGTTGCTTTTGAGGCACATCCAGTCTTGCATCCACAATGTTGTCCGGCATCTACCGGGGGGGAAGGATCGTTAATCTGTTTCATGGCTGTCTCCAAGTGATGGCACCATTAGAAACTCTAAAGTCACTCCAAGGTCAACAGGCTAAAGCCACGTCAGGAGATATCCATGAAAATCGGTGAGTTGGCGAAAAAGGCAGATACGAGTGCAGAAACAATTCGCTACTACGAGCAAGCCGGGTTGCTTCCGAAAACGATGCGTAGCGAAGGCAACTACCGCATCTACTCATCACCCCATCTGGAACAGTTGATATTTGTACGCCATTGCCGCAGCCTGGACATGACCCTTGATGAGATCCGCATTCTGCTGAATTTCAAGGCGTCGCCTGACGAAAACTGCGCCGTGGTCAACCAACTGCTGGATGAGCACATCGGCCACGTTGCTCAACGAATTGTCGAACTGCAGGAACTGGAGCGGCAACTGCGTGAACTACGCCAACGCTGCCCAGACAATCGCCAGGTTCAGCACTGCGGCATCCTAAAGGAGCTGTCTCAGTCTGTAGCCAACGAAAAGATGCCGACCAACCATGTTGCCGGCGTCCATGTTGGCACTTCACATAGAACATCACAGTAAATCGTAAGTGCGGTACTTGGTGCAGTCCCAATCCTGGTTATTGACTACAAAATAAATTTCGTCATAAAATTCGTCACAATAAAACATGTGGAAAAAGGCAATTTCGTGGCAAAAAAAGCAACATCCGGCGACGTTGATAGCATTGAAGATGATTTCGCCAATTTGGCCCGTCTTGCCGCCTCAGACTCTCATGAGGATACCCGCTTGCTATTGGCGCGTCTCATACGCAAGTATCGTCAGCAACGCCCTGAGTTAGCCGCACGTCTCGACCAATCACTGAAGGCTTCCCAAACCCGCTCGGCGGGTAATTCAATCCTGCGGCGCGGCGCACCGGCCATGGAGCCAAACGAGGCGCCGCTCCCCATCGACGGAGACTCCCGACTGGCGCTGATCCGGGTTTTCGATGATCGCGCTGGGTTGGCCCCGCCCATTCTTCCCGGCAGTGTTCATGACGCCATCGGTGCCATCATTCGCGAACGCCAGGAACGAGAACGACTGGCCGCCCGGGGGATCAGCCCAACTCGCTCAGCCATCCTGGTTGGACCACCCGGGGTCGGCAAGACACTCTCGGCCCGCTGGATCGCCAGTGCCTTGGGTAAGCCCCTATGGGTGCTCGACCTGACGGCGGTCATGAGCAGCCTGCTTGGCAAGACTGGCAATAACCTACGCGCTGCGCTGGACCATGCCAAAAAACACGCAGCCATCCTGCTACTTGATGAGATCGACGCCATCGCCAAGCGACGCAGTGATGAGTCCGATATCGGCGAACTGAAACGCCTGGTCACTGTAATGTTGCAGGAAGTCGATCAGTGGCCAGACAGCGGGCTTCTGCTGGCTGCCACCAATCACCCGGAATTGGTTGATCCAGCCTTGTGGCGACGTTTCGATCTGGTCCTCAAATTTGATTCGCCAGATGCATCGGCGATTGCCGTGGCCATCCAGCGATTTCTCGGCGACGACCTGAAACTGTTTGAGTCTTGGGTCGATGTACTGGCCGCCGGCTTGCAGGGGCAGTCGCTCTCGGATGTCGAGCGCAGCATAAACGCACTGCGTCGCGGCCATGTCTTGCAGACGGCGCCGTTGGAGCAACTGATCGGTTCGGCACTTGGTCAGCGCCAGGAAGCCTTGAGCAAGGCAGAACGCCTCAATCTAGCAATCGAACTGGCCAAGGCGGGCCAGCACACTCACATGCAGATTAGCCAGATGACGGGGGTCGCTCGCGACACCATTCGCAAACACGCGGGACCATCACCCCGCAAAGGCAGGGGGCTCAAATAAATGACTACGCGATACCTGATCGGCCGTGCCGAGTTGCTGACCTATCCCATCGAAGCGCCCAAGAAGAAGGTCGGCGACAAGGCTCACCCCTATACGCTCGGCGAGGCCAAGCGCATCATCGTGCCGGAGATCGAGTTAGCCAACAGCGTTTTCCAAGAATTACCGGCGAAGGCCTGTGCCGATGATTTAGCGGTGGCCCGTCTGGTATTGCACCCGGCCTACCTGGCCAAGTCGTTTTTCCCGAAGCTGCTGCTCGATCAGGTCGGCCTCGCCTCGGTCGGGTCGCGGACCCGCCGTATCCAGCCGCGCCGCCAAACTCAGAAGAAGGCGCCGCCGGAAGCAGAAACCACGGAACTTTTCGTGGCTGGCACGCGGGCGGCACTGGGAAACTTCCCGGCTTTCGCCCGAAACCTGAACGAACAGATGCCGGTCGCCGAGCAGTTTGCTCGCATCGAGACCTTTGCCGCCATGACCCCATCTGATCGCCTGCATCTTGAGGGCGCCAATATCGGCCACGTTTTCGAGGTCGGCCTGCATTTACCCCCCGAAGGCGACGCCTCGGATGTTCGTGCCATGTTCGCTGACTACGCCAAGGACTGCGGCTTCAGGGTCAATGGCGAATTCGAATTTGAAGCGGGCCGCCTGCTGTTCGTTGCGGTCGAGGGGGAGGCTGCCGCCCTAGAAAACCTGGCCCAGTTCACCCTGACCCGCGTCGTCCGGCCGATGCCGCACTTGCGGGCGGCACGTCCGGTCACCCGCAGCATGCCGCTTGCGGTGTCGTTCTCGTTGCCGAGCGGCGAGCCGCTTTCTCGCGAACCCAAGGTCGCTGTACTGGATGGCGGCCTACCGGCGGAGCACATCCTCGATGGCTATGTCCGCCGCTATTTCCTGGCTGACGAGGATGCGAGCGACGTACCCGACTTCACCGAGCATGGACTCGGCGTCACCTCGGCTTTGCTGTTTGGGCCGATTGAGCCGGAAGCAGCGGCAGAACGTCCCTACGCACCAGTTGACCATCATCGCGTGCTGGATGCCAAGATCGATGGAGAAGATCCCTACGAGTTGTATCGCACGCTCGGCCACGTCGAAACCGTACTGCTTTCCCGTCAATACCAGTTCATCAACCTCAGCTTGGGTCCGGATCTGCCAGTCGAGGACCAAGATGTACACGCGTGGACAGCGGTGATCGACAGCATTTTGAGCGATGGTGAAACCCTGATGACTGTTGCAGTCGGCAATAATGGGGAACGCGATGCAGCACTTGGCCTTAACCGTATCCAGGTGCCTTCTGATAGCGTGAATGCGTTGTCTGTGGGCGCCGCCGATCGAAGCGGCCCGGATTGGAAACGCGCTGGTTACAGCGCCACCGGCCCCGGTCGTAGCCCGGGAAGACGGAAACCCGATGTGGTGGCGTTTGGCGGCGCGCCCAAGGAGTATTTTCACGTAGCAGCCCCTGGCAGCCGACCGAACCTGGCCGCCACGCTGGGAACCAGCTTCGCGGCACCACTCGCGCTGCGCTCGGCAGTCGGTATCCGGGCAATTCTGGGCGACCCGGTACATCCGTTGACCATCAAGACGCTGTTGGTCCATGGCTGCGAAAGCAATGAAGAGCACGATGTGCATCATGTCGGTTGGGGACGTGTCCCGTCGGACATCAATCGCCTGATCACCTGTGACGACGGGGTAGCTCGAATCATCTATCAGGGCGAGCTACGTCCAGGAAAATTCCTGCGCGCACCGATTCC
>CAZHFS010000272.1:0-4435 GCA_964531885.1 uncultured Propionivibrio sp. | reverse complement strand
GGAAACTGCCCTCGATCGCCACCACCCGCACCCGCTCGCCCACCGCGATGGGCGCATCGGCGACGCACTCCCACTCCTCCGCCCCCAGCACCGGCTTCTGGAAGCGCAGCCGGCCCCGGGCGAAGGGCTCGGCCGGCTTGGTCATCAGGCCGATCTCGCCGATCGGCTCGCCGTCCGACTGCCCCACCCGCGTGCGCGAGCGCAGATACTCGCCGCCCTTGAACACCCGGAACCACAGCCCCACCATCGCCACCGACGCCACGACCCACAGCGCGATCTGCGCCGTCGCCCCCAGCGGCACGGCCAGCAGGGCCAGCCCCACCAGCAGGGCCCCGAGCCCGAACCAGATGATGAAAAAAGCCGGCACCGCCAGTTCCGCCACCACCAGCGCCAGCCCCAGCACGATCCAGTGCCACCACTCGAAGTCCATGCCGCCTCCTTGCCCGCGCCTGCACGCTTCCCGGTCACACCCATTTTGCGCCGCCCGGGCCGACTTGGCACCTGTCCAGGCGGCGGAGGGTGACGGGAAGCCTCGACCGCCTCATTTTGAGGCAACGTCGCCTGATTATTGGGCGGCAGCGCCTCAATTTTAGGCAGTGCCGCCTCATTATTAGGCAGTCTTCCTTCATTTTTAGGTGCAACTGCCTCATCTTTAGGCGACGGAGGGTCGCCGGGACCCTCGATTGCCTCATATTTAGGCGAGCGAGGGTGGGCGGTCTCCCTCCTCGGGATGGGCTACCTCATCGGAAAGACAGGCAATACGAAAACCTAAATCGCTCCCCCGATGCGAACTATTCCCGAACGCTCGCACCGACAAATCGCTGAATGCTCGACCACGGCTATAGACGACACCGCCAACAATGACCCGCTCGTCGCTCTCCGTCCCGGGCAAAGGGGTCGTAGGTTCCGTCGCGTTGTGACACCACTCCCAGACTCCGCCGACCATGTCCCTCGCACCGCTTTGTGCTGCATCTGCCGGATGGATGCCTACCGGATAGGCGCGCGGCTCAGTGGTATTGATAAGAGCAATGACCGCAGATGGCGCCGTCTTTTTTACTGGCGCACCGGCAGCTTTCCGTTCTTCCCATACAAGCTCCGCGCCTTGAGAACCGAGCGCTGCCCGCTCCCACTCCTCGTCGCGGGGAAGTGCAATCCGCCATCCATCGAGGAGCTCACCCCGCTCACGCAGCTGGCTCTCCAGCCATCGGCAAAACGCGCCAGCCTCATGCCACGACACCATCACCCGAGGCGTATTCGGCTCAAGCCAGACACTCGGAGCAGGGGCAGGACTCGACACAGCGGCACCCCACCACTGCGGCTGCTCATAGCCTCCCGAATCGATGAAGGCCTGAAACTGTGCATTCGTCACCGGATACTTGGCGATCCGAAACGCGGGTAGCCAGCGCGGCTCATGGTTTCTTCCGAACAAGAACTCCCCCTCCGGGACCTCGCACCATTCGATGTCCGGCAAACCGTCGGCCCTCAACCCGACGCCCGGCCGGTCGTCCAGCCCGAGCCGGCCTAGTGCCAACCACAGCTGCGCCCGCAACCCCGGCAACAGGTGATACAGGGCATGCTCGCAAACCTCACGCAGCGGCGCCTGGAACTCGTCGATGCACCAGCCTTTCGCGTGGGCAACCTCCAGGCAACTGGCGAGCAGCAGCGCAAAGGCCGGATTGGCATCAAGGGTATCGGACGTGAAGGATGGCAGCAGGCTGCGCCACGCGTCGATCGCATCCTCGGGCTTCTGGCGCTCGGCGATGGTACAGAATAGGAAGCGCAGCGTGCGTTGCCAGGCCGGCGCATCGGCGTGGCGGGCAAGAATTTCCCGAGGCGGCTCGCGCAGCTGGAACAGGCGCTGGGCGGCGAGGAACTCCTGAAAACTGAGGTGGTAGAAGGCAGCACGCCGGTTGTCGCGGGGCAGCAACAGGCCCGAATCCGACAACAGGCTTTCACGCTTGGCACAGGCTTCGGTCGCACCGCGCTCGGTGGCCCAGTCGGTCTCGGCGAGTTCGGCGAGGATGCGATCCACCTCCTCGACGGTGACCTCGGCTTCAGGGGTCTCGCGGGGGGGGTCGGCCTCGCCGCGATGCATCCCGAGCGCAATGGCGGCGAGCCGGTTGCGGGCTGCGCTGCGCTCGTTCTCGGTAGCGTAGCGCTTGTGCAGCACCTGGCTCACCACCGCGTCGTAGAGGGCGTAGAAATCCTGCGGCAGGCGACGGCCTTCGTCGTACTTCACGCACAGGGCGGTGAGCAGCATCGGATTGCTGCGCAGCTCGGCCAGATCAACCCGCTGGTCGAGGTGCTGCAACAAGCCATCGGCCTTGGCGGCGGCGTTGGGCGGGTCGACCGCATCGAACCAGCGCCGCACGAAGAGCGTTTGCAGTTCACGCGGCAGCTCGGCCAGCACCGCCACCGGCAGATCGAGGCGGCGTTGGTCTTCAGCCTCGAGACCGTAGGGCCGGCTGGTGAGGAGCAGCCAGTTGCCGGCCTTGCGCCAGGCCGGCCAGGCATCAGCGAGGCCGGAGAGCAGGTTGCGCCGGGGCAGATCGTCGCCCCGGCTCTCGGGCACTTCGTCCACACCATCAAGGATTAGTAGGCAGCGGCCAGCCTTGAGCTCGGCCAGGAACACCTCGCCCGTGAGTTCGCCTGGCCGGGTCTTGTCGAGCCAGCCGGCAAGGCTGGCCTCCAATTGGGCGCGGGTCCAGCCTCCCCGACCGGAAAGAAATTCCCCGTGGCTGGCCCAGTCGCGCAGACGAATCAGCAAAGGCAGGCGCCCAGCAAAGCTGTCCGGCAGGGTTTCGGCAAACGTCGTACCTTCGACGGCGATCTGCCGGTGGGCTGGCACCCGCCCTTCCGCCACCACCAGCGCCAGCCAGCGGCAAAAGGTGGATTTGCCGGCACCCGCCGCGCCCGGCACGTAAAGCGAGCTGCGGCCAAGCATTTCGAGGAGCAGGTATGGACCTTTTCGGAGATTGACATACTCACGGGCCACAACGGCATTCGTCACACCGTCGTCAGGAAGCGGGATGCGGCCTTTTTTCAGGTTGACGCTCTTGCTCTCGCTCACGTATTGGCTCGTTACCGCTGGCACATAAACATGACCGAGGCCGACGTTGCGGCTTTCCTTCAGGTCGAGCCCGAGGAGTTCCACGCTGTCGCACTCGCAGCGCAGCCAGTCGAGGTAGATTTCGCGGATTTGGGCGTGGTCGCGCTCCCCAGCGGGCATCCCGGCAATCTCTTGCTGGCGCAGGGCTTGAAGGACCGCGGTGGCAAGACTTTCCGGCGTGGTGAAGAGCGCCCGACCGAGTTCGCCACCCACCCGCTCACGGAAACGGGCGATGTTTGAATCGGTGTCCTGCCAGTCCTTGTCACAGCGCTTGGGCGGCCAGCCGAAATCGTCATCGTCGATGTCGAGCATGAAGGCAAGCTTCGGGCGCTTGGCGTCGATAGCCTTGTCGTACTCCATCTCGGTGATGGACTTGCCTTGCGGGTTGTCATCCTTGGGCACGTAGCCGTAGCGCAGCGCCACCAGCACCACGTAGATGTCGCAGGCAGCCACGTCAGCCAGACATTTGTCTGCGGGGCGTTCGTCAAACGCGGGGTAGCGCTCCATGCACTCCACGTCGTAGCCGGCCTTTTCGAGCGCGAGCTTCAAGTAGGCTCGATGCTGGTCGAGATCGGAAAAGGTGGAGGAAACGTAGATTTGTTTGCGTGGCTTGCGGGCTGACATGGCGGGGAGCAGAGCTGAATGACGACAGGGCAAACTATGCCAGAAAGCCGCCCTAGATCGGACTACAGTCCGACCTGCGGGGCATCCGTATCACGACTCCCAAAACAAAACCGGCCCGTCTTTCGACGGGCCGGCCTGTTTGCCACATGTCAGCGCGAGAACCCGCTTACTCGCCCTTGCTGTGGGCCGACAGCTTCAGCCAGGTGTCAACCACGGTATCGGGGTTGAGGGAGATGGTCTGGATGCCTTCGTCCATCAGCCATTCGGCCAGATCGGGGTGATCCGAGGGGCCTTGGCCGCAGATGCCGACATACTTGCCCAGCTTGTTGGCGCCCTGGATGGCCAGGGACAGCAGTTGCTTGACCGCCGGGTCGCGCTCGTCGAAAGAGTGAGCAACCAGGCCGGAGTCGCGGTCGAGGCCCAGGGTGAGCTGGGTGAGGTCGTTGGAGCCGATGGAGAAGCCGTCGAAGTGCTGCAGGAACTGCTCGGCCAGCAGGGCGTTGGACGGAATCTCGCACATCATGATGAGCTTGAGGTCGTTCTCGCCCTGCTTGAGGCCGTGCTCGGCCAGCAGGTCGACCACACCCTTGGCTTCGTCGAGGTTGCGCACGAAGGGCACCATCAGCTGCACGTTGGTGAGGCCCAGCTCGTTGCGCACCTTCTTCATCGCGGCGCATTCCATCTCGAAGCAGTCGCGGAAGC
>CAZHFS010000271.1:0-4466 GCA_964531885.1 uncultured Propionivibrio sp. | reverse complement strand
GGCGTATGCCACTTTGCGTTCAATAAACAACCAAGCAACCAGACCGCAGTGGCCCTAACGTACTTGGCGAAAAGCAATGGCTTGTGTGCTGCGCTTGGCTCAGCACCTGGCACAGCCCTTGGGTCACACAAGGGAAAATCAAAAAACAAGTGTCTTGCCGTACCCGCGGTGTTTGCCGTGGTGAGCCGCTTGAACGCAAAAGGGGGTTAATCCTCGGTCTGCGCCGCGGGGCGCGATTCCTGGTTCGGTGCTTTGCGCAGGCGCTGAAGCAGTTTGGCGCAGCCGATGACGAGCAGAGCCCCGGCGGACGGGAAGAGGATTTCCCACGCTTCAGGCACTGCCTCGGCGATCAGCGGTTCCTTGGCCAACATCTCGCCGGCGATCCAGCCGATGAGCATGGCCCCGACGGTGATGATCCAGGGGAGGCGGTCCATGACCTTGAGCAGCAGGTTGCTGCCGAAAATGACGATCGGGATCGACAAGGCCAGACCGAAGACCAGCAGGGGGAGACGTGCTTCCACGGGGGCGGCCTCGGCGGCCGCGGCCACGGCAAGGACATTGTCGAGGCTCATCACCAGATCGGCGACCAGGATGATTTTGATGGCCTGCAGGGGAGTTTTGGCATCTTCGACGTTCTCTTCGCCGTCGTCGTCGAGGAGCAGTTGAATGCCGATCCAGAGCAGGAGGAGGGCGCCAAGCATTTTCAGCCAGGGCAATTGCAGCAATTGGACGGCGAACAGGGTCAGGACCACACGCATGGCAATGGCCGCGCCGCTGCCCCACACGACGGCCTTGTGGCGTTGTTCTTCAGGCAGGCTGCGTGCAGCCAGGGCAATGACTACGGCATTGTCGCCGGAGAGCAGGATGTTGACCCAAATGATCTTGAGCAGACCGATCCAGAATGCACTGGTAAGCAACAACGTCATCATCTCGCCTCCTGGCGATGGCAACAAGGGCCCGTCGGGATCTGGCTAAAAGCCGGAGCGACGAGGTTTGGTGTCGATGGCAAATCCTAATCTGCAATAAAACCATAGGCCGGCAGCCAAGGCAACAAAAGAAGTGCTAAGCCATTAATGCATCGCATGCTGTGTTGCCGTTTTCGGTCGCGAGATTTCGCCTTGCTTAGCCGGTGAAGTTGCGCCGCCAGGCCCCCGGCGCGATCCCGAAGGCGCGGCGGAAGTGGTGGCGCAAGGTGGTGGGGGACCCGAAGCCAGCCAGTTCGGTGATGCGTTCGATGGAGTGCGTGCTTTGCTCGAGAAGTCGTTGCGCGTAAGCCAGCCGTTCGGCCAGCAGCCAGGCGTTGAAGGTGGTGCCGGTCAGGGCGCGGAAATGGCGGGTCAGGCTGCGCCGGCTCATGCAGGCTGACGCCGCCAGTGAATCGAGCGTGTGTGCGACGTCGAGCCGGCTGCGCACATCGGCCAGGCAGTGCGCCAGACGGGTGTCGCCGAGGGTCTGCGGCAAGGGCTGTTCGATGAATTGCGCCTGGCCGCCAGTCCGCTGGGGCGGAACGACCAGACGGCGCGCGGCGGTATTCGCGGCGGCGGCGCCAAGGCGCTGGCGCACGAGGTGCAGGCAGGCATCGAGGCCGGCGGCGGTCCCGGCCGAGGTGAGCAGTCCGGGCCGCGATGCCTGCGCGCCATCCTCGACGAAGAGCACGCCGGGGTTGACGCGGACCCGCGGAAAACGGCGTGCCATGTCATCGGCGTAGGCCCAGTGGGTGGTGGCGGAGAGGTCGTCGAGCAGGCCTGCTGCCGCCAGGACGAAGGCGCCGAGGCACAGGCCGACGAGTTGCGCGCCGCGCGCGTGAGCGGCGCGCAGGGCACGCAACAGGCGTTCCGGCGGGCGCTCGGTGACGTCGCGCCAGCTCGGGACGATGACGATGTCGGCACTGTCCAGGGTGATGAGCGGCGCCAGGTGGCTGAGGCAGAATCCCGCTGTGGTGCGCAGCGTCCCGCGTTCGGCCGCACAGACGACCAGGGCGAACGGTGAGGGCTCGGGCAGCGCTTCGCCGAAGACGACGCAAGGCACGGCGAGGTGGAAGGCGCTGATGCGGTCGAAGGCGACGACTGCCACGCGGATCGGCGGGGTCGGGCTGGGCACAGTGGGCTCCTTGAGAATGGCCCGATCTTAGCGCTATTTGTATATCAGGCCAATCGTCGCCTAGCCATGCGGGCGCGACAATCCGGCTTTTACTTTTTCACTTCCCGAGGAGAAATCCATGTCCCGAGCCGCCCTGATCGTGATCGATGTCCAGAACGACTATTTCCCAGGTGGCGCTTTCCCGCTGTGGAACCCCGAGGCGGCGCTGGCTGCTACATTGCGCGCGATTCGCGCAGCGCAGGCCAACGGCCTGCCGGTGATCCATGTGCAGCACGTGGCCGATCCGGACAACGGACCGGCGCCTTTTTTCAATGCGGGGACGGCGGGCGTGGCCATCCACCCCGACATTCTGGCTGCCGCGCCGGATGCGCCGGTAATCGTCAAGCGCTATGCCGATGCCTTCGACGCCACCGAACTGCAGGCAACGCTGCAGGCGCTCGGCGTCGATGAACTGCTGCTGTGCGGGATGATGACCCACAATTGCGTGACGCATACCGCGCTCTCGCGCCGCGCCGATGATTATCGCTGCGTGACGGTGCTCGGCGAGGCGTGCACCACCGCGAGCGAGGCCCTGCATCGGATCGCCTTGTCTGCTCTGTCGCGGCGCGTGACGCTGGCTACGGTCGACGCGGCTCTGGCTTGAGCGCAGGGCTCCTTGCGGCCAAGGAGCGTGGGAGCGCACCAGTGATTCCGGCGCTGAAATAATTGCTTACAAGACGTTACTCGGTCGTTGAGAATTTGGACGGCGAAACGCCGTATCCTGCGAGCGCTTGTTGTCGTGTTTGCCTTTTTTCAATGACCGAGGACCACTATGAAAACAACCCACGCCCTGCTCACTGCTTTGGCCCTGGCCCTGCCGTTGCTGGCCAGCGCTCAGACGACGTCTACGCCGCGCATCGACCAGCGCCAGCTTAATCAGGAAAACCGCATCCAGCAGGGCGTCCAGTCCGGCTCGCTGACGCAGAAGGAAGCGGCTAACCTCGAGAAGGGCCAGACCCACGTGCAGAATATGGAAAACAAGGCGCTCTCCGACGGCAAGATCACCCAGAAGGAAGCCCAGCGCATCAATGAAACGCAGAACAAGCAGAGCCGGAAGATCGAACAACAGAAGCACGACCAGCAGCACGACTACAACCACGACGGCAAGAAAGACAAGCACAACAACAAGGGCAAAAAGCCGCACTGACCGAAAGGCCTGTACGGCTCACGTGCCACCGTCCCGCGCCGCCGTGTAGGCTGCTTGCGGATCATAGACAAAGCCTCCAGGTGATCGGAGGCTTTGTTGTTTGGTTAGGTCTGGTGGGGCGCCGACGCCCTTTACCGCGGTGTGCGCAGGGCGACCAGCCGGTCGCGCGTCATTTCCGCACAGGTGTTGACGCCGAGCATGGCCAGGTTGCGGTCGATCTCGTCCTTGAGCAGCTCGATGCCGTGCGCGACGCCGGCCTCGCCGGCGATCGACGCGGCGTAGCTGAACGGGCGGCCGACGAGCACGGCCTTGGCGCCGAGGGCCAGCGCTTTGAGCACGTCGGTGCCGCGGCGCACGCCGCCATCGAGCAGCAGCGGCAGTTCCGGCACCGCGGCGGCGATCGCCGGCAGGGCGTGCAGCGGCGCGATCGCCCCATCGAGCTGGCGCCCGCCGTGGTTGGAGACGACGAGGCCGTCGGCACCGCAGTCGCGGGCGAGGATCGCGTCGGCCGGGTCGAGGATGCCCTTGACCACCAGGGGGCCTTTCCACTGCGCGCGGATGCGTTCGAGGTGCGTCCAGTTGAGGTGGTCGCGGGCAGAAAAATCGCGGAGCACCGACGGAGAGATGATCGGTGCCCCGCGCTCGAAAAAGGAATTCTCGAAATGCGGAATGCCGTGCGCGAGCAGGGTGCGGGCGAAGGTGCCGAGCAGCCAGCGCGGGCGGGTGATTCCGTCCCAGGCCAGGCGCAGGCTGGGGCGCAGTGGCGTGGAGAAGCCATTGCGCACGTTGTTCTCGCGGTTACCGGCCACCGCGAGATCGACGGTGACCACCAGCACCCGGTAGCCGGCGTCGGCCACGCGCCCGATGAGCGCGTCGATGCGCTTTAGGTCGCCCGGCACGTAGGCCTGGAACCAACTGCGCGGTGCGGCCTGGGCGACGTCCTCCATGCGGATCAGCGATGAGCCGGCGAGGATCATCGGGATGTTGGCGGCCTGCGCGGCGCGCGCCAGGACAAGGTCGCCACGGTAGGCGGTGAGTGCGCACAGGCCCATCGGCGCGATGGCAAACGGTGCATCCCAGGTTTCGCCGAAGAGTTCGACCGCCTGCGTGCGCTTGGAGACGTCGACCAGCACGCGCGGGCGGAAGGCGTAGTCGGCAAAGGCATCGCGGTTGGCCGCGA
>CAZHFS010000270.1:0-4468 GCA_964531885.1 uncultured Propionivibrio sp. | reverse complement strand
ACCTCCAGCGTGCGCCCCAGTTCGCGCCCGGCGCGCAGCACCTCAATCATGCGTGCCACGATAAAGGGTTGCGAGATGGTCTGCGAAAACCCGAGTGGTAGCGCCGTATCCTCGTAAGCGCGCGAGGCGAGCGCCTCCTCGACGAAGATATGGCGTGGAACGGCCGCAATCGCCGCCAGCACCCGCTCATCGCGGATGCCTTTCTCGCGCAGGCGTTCGATCATCCGCGCACGCGTCCGTGCGCTGGTCATCCCCTGGCCGGAAAGCGCCCGACTCATGCCTCGAGCCAGCCGCGCAGCAAAGACAGTTGCTGTGTATGCGTCAAATCCACCTGGAGCGGCGTCAGCGCCACTTGATGCCGGGCCACGGCATAAAAATCCGTCCCTTCCCCTGCGTCCTGTGCCGCGCCGGCCGCCCCGACCCAATACACCGTTTCATGGCGAGGGGTGACGGTCCGCACCACGGGCTCGGCCTTGTGCCGTTTCCCGAGACGGGTGACGACCCGCCCCTGTAAGGCTTCGTAGGGCACATCGGGCACATTGACATTGAGCAACAGGGGCTCCTGCGGGCGCTGACGCAAGATCATTTCCACCGTTTCACGCGCCACCCTGGCCGCCGTCTCGAAGTGGGCGCCAGCCTTGCTGCACAGCGACACCGCCACCGCCGGAATACCCAGCAGAAAGCCTTCGGTCGCCGCAGCGACGGTACCCGAGTAAATCGTGTCATCGCCCATGTTGGCACCAAGGTTGATGCCCGCGACCACCATGTCCGGCAACTCATCGAGCATGCCGGTGACCGCCAGATGCACGCAATCGGTCGGCGTCCCATTGACGTAGTAGTAACCGTTCGCTGCCCGCTTAAGGGAGAGCGGCCGATCCAGTGTCAGTGAATTGCTTGCGCCACTGCGGTCGCGCTCGGGCGCCACTACCGTCACTTCGGCAATCTCGGCCAAGGCACGCGCCAGATGGTCGATACCCGGCGCAGAATACCCGTCGTCGTTGGAAATCAGAATGCGCATACCACTCATTCGCAGAAGGATCGTCAGCCCTGCAAAACGCCTGCTGCAGAGCGCCAAAAGAGCGTCGATTATAACCGACGCCTTCGTACAACGTCAGGGGCTTCACCAGCCTTTGCGGCGAATGAAGCACTTCCCGGCTTCGAGTACGGGAATGACGCTCAGCGCAGTCAGCCCGACGATCAACCAGTCCTCGAACGGCAAGGCATAGGTGCCGAAGGGAGCATGCAAGGCCGGCACATAGACCACCACCGTCAGCAGCATCACTTCCCAGAGGATGGCAAGGTTGAGCCAGCGATTGGCAAAGGGCCGGAGGACGATCGATTCACGATCGCAACGGAAACTGAATGCCTTGGCAAACTGGATGAGCACCAGCGAGACGAAGACCATGGTCATCGACTCAGCCGCCCCGCGCCCGGAGGCCATCGCCCAGATGAAGAGACTCAGATTCACCGCCGCCGACCACACGCCGCCCAATACCGTGAGGAAAACAACGGATGGGCGGAATATCCCTTCGCTACGCGGGCGCGGGGCCTCGTGCATCAGATTTCGACCATGCGGATCGAAAGCCAGGGCCAGTGCCGGCAAGCCGTCGGTGGCCAGATTGACGTAGAGCAGCTGAACCGCCGTCAGCGGCAAAGGCAGGGCAAACAGAGTGACTGCCGCCATCAGAAGGATCTCGCCAAGATTCGACGACAACAGATACATCAGGTACTTCTTGATGTTGCCGTAAATGGCCCGCCCTTCCTCGATTGCCGCAACGATGGACGCGAAGTTGTCGTCGGTCAGCGTCATCGCCGAGACTTCCCGCGCCACATCCGTACCGGCAACGCCCATGGCAATGCCGATATCGGCCTTTTTGAGGGCTGGCGCATCATTGACCCCGTCGCCGGTCATGCCAACGACGGCGCCTTGCGCCTGCAAGGCATTGACCACGCGCAACTTGTCGGCGGGCGAAACCCGTGCAAAGACATCGATACGCCCGATCGCCGCGGCCAGTTCGGCATCGCTCAAGGCTGCCAACTCGCTGCCCGAGACCACCTGCCCGGCCTTGAGAATGCCCAGCTCGGCGGCAATCGCCCGGGCGGTCAAAGGATGATCACCGGTTATCATCACCACCCGCACCCCCGCCGTTTCGCAGGTGCGCAAGGCCGCTGCCACTTCCGGACGCGGCGGGTCGATCATGCCGACGAGGCCAAGCCACACCATCTTTTCCTCGGCATCGCTCACTGTACTCCCTGGCTTGTCGGCAACCGCCAGCACGCGCATGCCCTCGCCTGCCAGCGCCGTCACATCCTGCAATACTTGCGCCCGGCGCCCGGCATCGAGCTCAACCTCGCCCGCCGCGGTGAGTTGTCTCACGCAGGCCGCGAGAATGACTTCCGGCGCGCCTTTGCTGCACGCCAGCAACTGGCCGCCGCACTGATGCACGGTGGTCATGCGTTTGGATTCTGAGGCAAAGGGGATTTCATGCACGCGCGGCGCGTCAACATCCAGGCGGTGCTTGTCGAATCCGGCCTTGGCTGCGGCAACGATCAGCGCCGCTTCGGTCGGATCGCCGCTAATTGCCCAGCCACCCTCAGCCGGGTGCACCTCGGCGTCGGAGGCCAGCGCGGCCGCCCGCAACATGCGCTGCAACGGCGCAATGTCTTCCCCCGCAAGCACGCCCTGCGCCGTGTGAAAGCCGCCCAAGGGGGCGTACCCGACGCCGTCGACCCGAAACACCCGCCCGTCCTGAACGATGCGACGGACAGTCATTTCGTCACGCGTCAGGGTACCGGTCTTGTCGGTACAGATGACCGACGTACTGCCCAGGGTTTCGACGGCCGGCAAACGTCGGATCAAGGCATTGCGCCGGATCAGACGCTGCACACCGATGGCCAGCGAGATGGTCACCACCGCTGGCAACGCCTCGGGAACAACCGCCACGGCCAAGGCAATGCCAAACATCAGCATGTCGATCAGCCCTTGTCCGCGCAGCAAGCCGAGCGCCACGATGAGCAGCACGACGCCTCCCGCCACGCCGGCCAACAGGCGCCCCATCCGGTCAAGACTCTCCTGCAGCGGCGTGCGTCCACTGGCAACGCCCTCGAGTTCGCCCGCGATCTTCCCGAACTCGGTTCCTCCCCCAGTCGCCGTGACCAGGGCACGCCCCCGTCCGTAAGTCACCAGTGTCCCGGCAAAGACCATGTTGCGTCGGTCGCCGATCGGCAATTCAGGCAGCGCGAGTTCGCACAGACTTTTCTCGACCGGTGCCGACTCCCCCGTCAGCACGCTCTCTTGCACCTTGAGATTGACCGCTTCAAGCAGACGCGCGTCGGCCGGCACACGGTTCCCTGCCCGCAGCAGAACGACCTCGCCGGGCACCACCTCGCTTGCGGCAATATCCCGCTCGACGCCATCGCGCAGCACGGTGGCCAGCGGCGCCGCGAGTGCACGCAAGGCATCCATGGCCCGCTCTGCGCGGTACTCCTGAACAAAGCCGAGCAGCACGGCAAACAGGACGATGACCGTGATGGCCACGGCCTCGACCGCATGCCCAAGGAAGGACGACGCAATGGTCGCCAGCAGCAGGATGACGATCAGGACGTTCTTGAACTGCTCGGCCAGGATCGCAAGCGGCGACACGCGCCGCGCACCACCAATGCGGTTCGGTCCGTAGCGAACTAGACGCGCCTGCGCCTCGGCGCTCGTCAGCCCACCTGCTGTCGCCTCCAGTGCGGCACAACAGGCTTCCAGACTGCCCAGATGCCCGGCCGCTGCCTGCATGCGTTCGCCTGTTTCCATTGCCCGCCCTCGCCCAAAGGACCACATCAACCAGTCGAACCAGACTCCACCGCCTTTACTTCAGGCTATGCAAGGCGGGCACAAAAACCAAGATCGATTTTTGGCAAAAAAACCGGCCGCACAAGGCGGCCGGTGGCGGGACGGAGTCAAGACGGGACTGATGCAAGTAACCGCGGACTCCAGAAAGCGGTTTTCCTGATTATTTGTAGAGCAACATGAACATCACGGCGAGGCAGGCGAGGATCATGCCTGGCGCATTGCGCTTGGCCGACTCGAGCGGCGAGCACCCGGCGAGGCCGGCACAGATCACCATCCCGCCGGCGATCGGCGACATGCTGCGGCCGAGCGCGCCGGCAATCGCCGCCGTGCTGCCCATGTCCATCGCCGACAGCCCGAAGGTCGCAGCCTCCGGGGTCACGGCACGGTTGAAGGCCACCGACGCGGCATCGCCCGACCCACTCAGCACACCCAGGATGAACGGACCAAAGGCCGAACTGATCTTGGCCGCCTCCGGGTGCGTGGTCATCATTTCGGTCATCGCCGTGATCAGGCCGACCGCCTTGAGGCCCGAGACGAACACCAGGGCGCAGATGATGATGCCGAACACGTGTCCCCAGGCATCGCCGGCGCCGTGCCAGAATTCCTTGGAGATCTTCTGCGGGCTGG
>CAZHFS010000269.1:0-4471 GCA_964531885.1 uncultured Propionivibrio sp. | reverse complement strand
TTTTACGCCGGGATGGCTGAGGCCGTCGGGCATCAGACTTTCTTTGTTCCCTATGTCGATGCGACCTTTGGAGCAGAGTGGCAAAAGCGTGCTCCCACCGGATGGTGGTTGCGCGATGAACATGGGCACTGGCAAGCCAAACCGTGAGTTAATGCCCAAGCCTGCTGGTACTTACCGGGGCGCAGAGGGCAAGGCCATGTTTTATGTCGGCCCGAGACCACGGGTCAGGCGATATCCTTCTTTCAGCATGGTTCGCGCGCAGTCCAGAGATCGGTCGTGTGCCGGTTTGTTGTCGTCCAGGGTACTCATGGGCCAAGCTGTATCATTCTGCATAAGGCACTGCCTCGTCGCATTTTTCCTGTGCTGTCTTGCTCTGTGGGCTCCGGCGCAAGCGGAGTCAGGGCTGGATCTACGCCGGACGGATTTTTCACAAAACGGGCCGATCGCTCTTGATCACGGATGGGCCGTTTACTCCGGCCGCTTGCTGACACCTCACGATATCGAGAAATCGCGGATTGTGCCGGACTTTACCGGCAGCCGCCTGCCTCTGGTTGCCAATCGTTTGCAGCAAAGCAGCTTGCACCTTGGCGAGGTCCGCACGTTGACGCTTGCGTTGTCCCTGCTTATGCCGGAAACCGGAGGAACGTATGCACTCAGACTTGGCGATATCGGTGCGTCTTATCGGCTATGGATAAACGGTGAGCCGGTGATGTCGCATGGCCGACTTGGGGCGGAGTCATCCGACGAGGTGCCCCGGCTTGGTGTTCGGCTTGTCGAGTTCGAGAACGATGGCTCGCCGATTCAATTGGTCCTTGAGGTGTCGAGCCATCTGTATGCAGAACGTTGGCTGGTTGCCTCATTAAGTCTTGGCCTGGCCGAAGACGTTTTGTTTGCCCAGAACCGGCAATGGGGTGGCGCTCATTTTTTTGCCGGCTGCCTGTTGATGATGGGCTGTTACCACCTGCTGTTCTTCTGCTTTCGCCGGAAAAATCGCGGCCCATTGTATTTCGGTTTGTATTGCCTGTTGTGGCTTGTGAGCTTTTCAGCGTCGACCTCCAGTGACTGGTTTGTGCTGCTTTATTACCCAGCTTTTCCGGTCCCGCTTTTGCATCGTCTGGAGGCCATGAGCTTTATTGCCTCGGTTCCCATTGGATTCATGTTTTTCAATGCGCTGTTTCCACAGGAATTCTCTTCTCGCGTCATGCGGGTGTGTCAGGTCGCTGGATCACTATTTTTTGTGTCGGCCGCCACGTTGCCCATCCCCTTCGTGCTGCTGGCGCAACATCTTTATTACCTTGTCTCGATCGGCTTGATTGTTTACGTGCTGGCGCGTCTGATCGTGGCGCGTCGGCATGGTCGCGAGGGCGCCGGCTTCATTCTCTGGGGGTTTGCCTTGCTCGGGGGAATCGCCATCAACGACATGCTGTGTGACCTAGGGTTTATCCGTTCCGTTTATCTTATCCACGTGGGTTTGTTTTTCTTTATCCTGGCGCAGGGGCTGGCATTGGCCTTGCAGTTCTCGCGTGCGTTTGCTTCAGTTGAGCGCCTTTCGGGCGATCTCGAAAACCGTAATGCGGCCCTGGAGGGCGAGATGGCTGAGCGTTCTCGCCTTGAGCGCGAGATTGCGAACGTTTCGGAAAATGAACGCCGCTTCCTCAGTCACAGCCTACATGATGGTTTGTGTCAACACCTGACGGCAGCGCGATTGCGCTGTGCGGCACTGGAGCAAAAACATACGGATGAAACGGGCAGTCGAGAATTGGCTGTGCTGGCTAATCTCCTCCAGCATGCGCTCGATCAAGCGTATGGCTTGGCTCGCGGACTCTGGCCCGTTGAGCATGATCGGCAGCGGATGGCAGCGTTTTTGGCCGATTACTGCCAACAATTAGCCTTGGCTCATGGGGTGAGAATCGATATCGGTCGGGCGACCGAAAATCTGTGTTGCGACAATGAGCGTGTCGTTCAGCTATACCGGATAGCCCAGGAGGCCGTTACCAATGCCGCCAAACATGCAAGGGCACAACGGATTGAGGTGAACATCGATTATCTCAGCGCAGAGTCGCTGGTAGTCATGACCGTCGCGGATGACGGCGTGGGAATCCAAGGGGATGCGCCGAAGGATGGTGGCCTGGGGATGCGCATGATGGCGTATCGTGCGCGGCTGATTCAGGCCGAACTTCAGATCGGACATAATCATCCCTCAGGGACGCTGGTCCGATGTACGATTCATTGCGCAAGATGCCATGTTGGATGCAAAAAAAATCAGACAGGGAGAGGGTATGAGCAGCAAGTTGGCGTCCAAAGTGTTGCTGATCGATGACCATCCGGCCGTGCGCCAAGGTTTGGCTTTGCTGCTCTCGCAGGCCGGGCACCAGATTGTAGGCGAGGCAGGTTGCCAGGCCGAGGTGGCCGCTTTTCTAGATTCGGGACGGGCAGACATTGCCGTACTCGACTTGCATTTGGGTCCGGAAACAGGTTTTGACCTGATCCCGGTCTTGAGCCGGCATGGTGTTCCGGTTCTCGTCTATTCGATGTTTGAGGATTTGCCGACGGTGCGCGAGGTATTGGAATGCGGAGCCAAGGGCTATGTCTGCAAGCGCGAGGTGGCCGGGGAACTGGTTCTTGCCGTGGGCCGGATTCTTGACGGCGGTCGGCATGTCAGCCCGGTGGCCGAGCAGGCTTTGTCGGGCGAAGCGAATGGCGGGACAGATTCAAACGGTCAGGACTTGAGTGACCGCGAGCGCCAGATTCTGGAGTTGCTGGGACAAGGCTACGGAAACCATGAAATCGCCGACAGCCTGAAACTCAGCGTGCGTACTGTCGAATCCTACTGCACGCGGGCAATCGACAAGCTGAGCTTGGATGGCATGAAAGCCCTGAGACGTTATGCCGCACAACATCATCGCTTGCCAAAACTCACCGGGTCGCTGAATCGGCAGTAGTCTTCGAAGGCGTGATTTTTATCACGGTTTTTTTCATTTTCGCACCGTTTGGCCGTGAAAGCCCTCTCAGGGAGGTCGTCCCTCGTCTGCTACGCTCGAAAAAGGTGCATGGGGTCATGCCTTCCGTGGCGCGGTATTTATCCGTTTGCGCGGCATAAGATAAATCGTTATGATATGTTCGTAATCGACCAGGAGGGGCTGATTTTGAAAACACCGTATGCTGGGACAATGAACGCACTGGCCTTGGTCTGTGCCGCTGCATTCGGGTTGAGCGGGTGCATGAGTTTGCCGACCCCGTTCGCCGCACGGGATGTTCTTGAGCAGAGCGCCAAGGACCGTCAGGCAGCACAAGCCAACGTCGAACCCATCCAGAATGCGATTGCCCTCGAAGAGGCGATTGCCCGCGCGCTGAAATACAATCTCGACAGGCGTACCCGCATGATGGAAGAGGCGCTGGCGCTCAAGAACTTTGATGTCAGCAAGTACGACATGCTGCCCAAGTTCATGGCCCAGGCGGGGTATGCGTACCGCAACAACGACCTGATTACCTATGCGACGGACTCGGTGACCGGCCAGCCATCGCTCTCCAATCCTTACATATCGAGCGAACGCAAACATCACACCGAAGACCTTGGGCTCACGTGGAACCTACTCGATTTTGGGGTGAGTTACCTCAATGCCAAACAAAACGGCGACCGAGTGCTGATAGCCGCCGAGCGTCGCCGCAAGGCCATGCACGTACTGATTCAGGATGTGACCAGCGCGTTCTGGCGCACCGCCAGCGCCCAGAAGCTCAACACCCGTGTGCGGGCGGCCATCGTCAGTGCCGAGCAGGCGCTGGCGGATTCGCGACGCAGCGAAGCCGAGAAACTGCGCTCGCCGCTCGATGCCCTCAAGTATCAGCGCCAGTTGCTGGAAAATTTGAAGCTGCTCGAAGGCGTTGATCAGGAACTCGCTTCGGCGCGGATCGAATTGGCCAATCTGCTCAATGTGCCATTGGCTGTCGACCTCAAAGTTATCGAGCCGGCCGAAACGGTTGCGTCCAAGACGATGACCTTGCCGATTGAACGGCTGGAAGAAGTTGCGATCATGCAGAACGCCGATCTGCGCGAACAGTATTACAACGCCCGCATCGCCGCCGAGGAAGGTAAGAAAGTCATTGCCCGGATGTTCCCAAACCTCACGCTCAACTTTGCCTGGAAATACGATAACGACAGCTATCTCGTCAATCAGACCTGGCGTGAGGCCGGTGCGGCGATCTCGTTCAACCTCTTCAATCTCCTTTCGGCCCCGGCCCAGATGCAGATGGCCGATGCCGGGGTGGCTCTTGCCGATCAACGGCGCGTGGCGGCCCAGATGGCCCTGCTGGCTCAGATGCACGTTGCCCGCCTGCAGTATGCCTTTGCCGTACAGCAATTCAACCGGGCCGACGCGATGTGGCTGGTCGATGACCGGATTAACGGGCACACCGCCAACCGGGAAAAAGCTGAAGCGCAAGGCCGGCTGGAGTCGGTGGCCAACAACACCGC
>CAZHFS010000268.1:0-4476 GCA_964531885.1 uncultured Propionivibrio sp. | reverse complement strand
GGATCTATCTCGTCTTCGCCGGCGGCGATATTGCGGAGGATGCCCAGGAAGTAGGGCTTACGGCCTGAAACCGACTTGCCTTGAGCCTTCAGTCGCAGCTCCGCTTCCTTGAGCCGGCAGATGGCGTCCGCCACAGACGCTGACGAATGCACCTGGCTGATGTCGGCTATTTCATTGTCTTGGAACCCAATGGATTTCAGGACGGTCAGGATGTCCTCCGGCCAGGTTGATTCAAGCTGGAGAGTCGGATTCTTGGGGATGAACTTGAACTGCAGCCGCGCAACCCGGTTTCCTTGCCGGTGTTCCTTCAGCTCGATCTTGTAGGTGAGGGCAGGGACCTCGTTGACCTTCTCGATCGCATCCGTCAGAACACGGCGCTTGAACTCACCGTAGTTGATGACCTCCTTGCCATCGACCTCCTTGATATACCGGTTCTTTCCGACGAGAAGTTCAATCCATGTCTTTGTCGGCAATGCAGCCGTCAGCTTCTGGTTCGTGTTGATGTAGCGGTGGGTCTGCTGGAACAGTGAATATGCGGCTGACGTACCGAGGTCATGCATAACGGACAGGGAAAATGACGCCCAAAGGTTAGGCTCCAGGAGCAGGATCAGCATCTCTGGTTCCATTGCGAACCTGATGTAGCCTCTCTTGTGATTTTTCCCAACGCCCAGGCTCGTGAGGAGTCGAGCCTTGTTTTCCCAGATGACCTCGCCGTCTTCTCCGCAGATATTCCACTCGAAATCCATCTCGTAGATCCGATTGATCTCTTCGATGATGCGGTCGTAGTTTTTGCCTGGGATTCCGGAAAGTTTGCCCAGCTCGGAGGTCCGGACTTCAAACAGAGGAGACACCCGCTCGTCCCTGATTCGCTGGATGAACTCCTTGCCTCGTTGCCTGCAGTGAATCTGGGCTACGATGATCAGACCATCGAAGACTCGGCGGTTGGTCAGGTTCTGGGAATCTTCCGGGTTCTTTGGAACAGCGTGTATGGCGGCCACCGCCTTGCGCATTTTCTGCAAGGACTCGGGGACAATGAGATCTTCCGTAGGGAAGAGATTTCGTTGCTCCGGCTCGTGGCGGCGCATATCGAAATCAAGATCATCGTCTATGGTGTGTGTTCTACGTTCGGCCACATTCGCTCTAACGGTCTATGGAGATTTTGCGCGGGATTCTGCCATAGACTTTTTTTTCAATGGGCGAATCATCGGGTTGTACATGGATTTGGCCCAGGGGCGAAGCGCGCTGACCCCGGTTTCCTCAACCTGTACATAGACCGTCCACGAACCCTCCGTCGACAGTCAACGAGGCCTCCCTATACGTCCCTCACTTAGGCCGTCTACTGTACACAATCCTTTAACTTTTGCTGCCTAACCTATTGTTCCTACAGCTGTAAATTTGGCCGGAACATTCGGAATTGTCTATTGGAAGAAAAGAGAGCGTGGGGCAGGGCGCCACCGAGGGATCACCTGACCTCCTGTTGTTTCGTTCTTTTGGGCAGTTTCTGCCCTGAAAACCGAACCAATTTGCCTATTATTTGGGCAAATCGGCCCCAAACTCTATGTACATCGCGCATAAAAAAAGCAATGCGCCCGATGCGCTGCCGTACAAAGCGCATCAATAATGGACCCGTGCCAGGGTGTGCGATAGGCACAGCGCATCGAATATTGATGCGCGGGACCTCCCCGCATGTATGCGCCTATCGGCGTGCAAGTTATACTCGCGTGATGAACGACGATGAGATCAAGGACCGGCAACTCAACGCCCTCGTAGGAGCGGCGGTGCGTGGTCTCGTCGAAAGCGGAGCCAACGACGAAGACGTCGGCGCCTTCGCAGCTTCCTATCGGATGAAAGCAGCCAAGCTCCTTGGGCACCCGCAGGAGGCTTTGAACCCTCCAGACTTGACCGAAGTTATCAAGATGGCGGTTACTCAAGCCCTCGCCGTCGCCGCGCAGCCGGCCCCCAAGAAATCACGAAAGCAGAATGATCACTTCACGGTGATGATCCGCGGACAGAAGACCTCTGTGACAATTCACAAGGACGTCATCGCCCAATTGACCGAAGCCAAGGGCGACAACAAGACCGAGGTCAAACGCTTTGTGCGGGAAGTGGCGAAGGACGTGCCGGAGACGGTCGAGAACAAGTCCGAATGGATCGAGGACCGGATCGCAACCATCCTTCGTTTCGAGGCTGATGCTGCGCGTTCAGGTAGTTCAGCGCGACACTAAATAGGGAAGGGGCATTCATTGATGCCCCGATCCATCGATCATCTCAGGCTGCGGCAGTGTGTCGCCGATCCACAAGCAGCATCGCATCCACCAGGCGCTGGGCCGCAGATGAGTCGAATCCGAACGCACGATTCACGGCGATCAGTTCCGTGCAACCTTCGGGGAATTGGCGAGGCTCAGAGTCAATGGCCAGCCAGGTTGCATGCTTGCCTTCGGGCGCTGCTGAAAGATGCTTCTGGATCGCAAAGAACCGACCCTCCGGAATCACTTCGAGTTGGCCGATGAGGCGATGGCCACATTCCTGCATTCCTTCGCGGACGGCCTCAAGGTCCTTTCCCAACGGCAGGGTAGATGCGATGACCTGGTAGGCGGGGTGTTGGCGGAGGACATCGGCGAGGTGGGTCAGCCCGTGATCCAGCCCCGAGAAATCGACGAAGAGGAAACGGTGGTGTCCGCTAAGGACTTCCTGAACTTCGTGCCGTACTTCCTCCTGAACCTCCGCCGGCGGCTCGGGATGGGCTTCCTCGACTGACTTGCCGGTCAGCCTGCAGGCCATCGCGATGACGTCCTCGACGTTCAACAGATTGACCTCCTTGCGTCGGGCCCAGTCCGTCGCATTCGCCGAGAACTTCCCAAAGGTGATAGCGATGCAACCGGTCGCCTGGAATGCCGTGGCGGCCTTGTGCAGAGACTGGATAGGCTTGATATCCACCAGGTCCTCGTCGAAGTGGTTGAACTGGATCAGCATGGTCTGATCCTTCTTCACCGCGATCAGGTCGGCATCATCGAAACGGTCCAGCTCACCGATGGCAGAGCGGACCCGGTAACCGTCCAAAGAGAAGAGGGCGGTAAGGTACTGCTCCAGCTGCTTGCGCTTCATCGCCCGCAGCCCCTCCGGAGTGGAGTTCGCCTCGATCTGCTTGAAGGCCTTCATCTCGCGCATGACGGCATTGATGCCAAGCAAGGCAAAGATGAGGCCAATCAGGATGCAGACCAAACCCACGAACTTCGCGCCGTCCACGAAGATGGCCACCAGGGAGTAGCCGCCGACTACGGCGGCGACTAGCAGATCCATCGACGGCGGCAGGGCAGCCAGCTTCTGGATGAGAACATCGACCCCGTTGGGCTTCTTGCCGGCTGCAGCGGCAGGTGGTTTCTTCGGGCCAAACATGAAATTTCCTTTCGTGGATTTGAAAAGCGCGGCGTAGGCCGCTTGGATATGGGAAGGGCTCAGCTTTCGATGATTTCGCCGCCCAGGGCTTCAACCAGGGCCGGCAGGAAGCGCGATAGTTCGCCGGTCATCAGCGCGAAGTCAGCGTCGAACTGCTCATCGGCGTGTTCCGCTGCCTTTTCGGCCTCCTCCTTGATCAGGTCGAGGAATGCGAGGCGCTTAACCTCGAAGCGGTCGGTCAGGACAAACGAGAGCCGATCGTTCCAGGTCAGGGCCAGGCGAGTCGGGATCTTCCCGCGAGCCAGGTGGGCCTTGATCTCCTCGTCGACGCCATCGCCTTCTAGCGGATGCCGTACATAACGGACGGTAGCCTTCTCATCCCCCGGAGCCTTCAGCTCGCAATCCCGGTCGATGGTGAATGCTCCAGGCGCTTCCCCGCCGGCAAGCCAGTCCGCCATCGCTGAACAGGTGGAGATTTGCGTGTTCACCAGCTTGAGCGGGAAGTCGTCGAGCGTCTTGCGCAACACCTCAATGACCTCTTCGGCCTTGGCCAAGGCACTGGCGTCGATAGCGAGCCATCCGTTCGTAGCATCGATCCAGACGTAGGTGCTACGCCGGCGGGTGAATGCCCGCGGCAGGAGTTCTTCAGCGACGCGATCGCGGAGTTCTCGCAGCTGCTTGCGGCCAGGGGCGTAGCCCTGCTGGGCCTCCATGGCTTCGGCCCGATCCTTGACTTCATCCTGGATCACGGAGGAGGGGAGAAGCCGCTGTTCCGTGCAGAGGGAGATAAGCCACTGACGGTTTACGGAATGGACAAGGGGCCCCTCCTTTCCGTTGGGCGAGATCCACCCACTCCGCTGCTGTTCGCTGCCTGAGCAACGCTCGAAGGGCAACCGCTTCAACTGCTCCTCGAGCTTTTCGAGAGTGATGTTCCAGGGGGTCGGAAGACGATAAACGATGAGGTTTCGGAACCAGGCCATACGATGTTTTCTTTCAGAGAGGAAGATTTGCCTTCAGGAGCAGGGTGTAGCGCGGCCCCGAGAAGACGACTTTGTAGGTGCCTGCCTGAATCAGCAGGTT
>CAZHFS010000267.1:0-4485 GCA_964531885.1 uncultured Propionivibrio sp. | reverse complement strand
ACCGCAAGGTAAGAGCAGTTCAGTTTCACCCGAATCTGTCCTATGAGGATTTCGTGCGCGGCTGGCGCCCATCAGGCGATGGCAAACTGTCATTGGTGGATGGCGCGTTCATGGAAGCCGTGGAAGCGGCACGGGCAACGACACAGCCCTACGTTGTCGTTATTGAAGAAATCAACCGAGGCAATCCGGCACAGATTTTTGGGGAGATGCTGACGCTGCTTGAGGCAGACAAACGGTCCCCTCATGAGGCACTTGAGCTTTGCTACAGGCGCAAGGCAGATGAGCGGGTATTCATTCCTGACAACCTCTACGTCATCGGCACGATGAATATCGCCGATCGCTCACTGGCGTTAGTTGACCTTGCCTTGCGGCGACGATTTGCTTTCGTGGATCTGGAGCCCCGACTTGGGGCTGCGTGGCGCGCGTGGCTCACGGGGCGCTGCGGCCTTTCGGCTGATTTCGTGGGTGAAATCGAGTTGCGCATCGCCAAACTCAACGAAACGATCACCGAAGACCCGACGCTTGGGCGTCAATTCCGAATTGGCCACAGCTATGTGACACCACGAATCGGATCTATCGAAGGCGATCAGAAGGAGTGGTTCAAGCAAGTGGTGATGACCGAAATTGGTCCGCTGCTTGATGAATACTGGTTTGACGCATTGGATAAAGCCAGATCCGCGCGGCAACGCCTGATCGAAGGGCTATAGGCGTGACAGCGTTGGCGGTGGATGATGGCGCCCAGGATGCCTTCGGGCTCGTGGGTCGGATCCCCGTTCGCAATTTGTGGTTGTTGATGCTGTATGCGTCCGATCTGTACCGATCGATCGGCAAGGGTGGGGTGGCCGTTGAAGACAATCCAGACGATATCCCGGATCTCGTCGCGGAAATCCTCGCGCATGCTGTCGAGGAGCGGCTACGCCAAAACCTGAGTTCGGGATTCCGTCAGCGAGAAGCCGAGCTTACCCGTGTCCGTGGCCGCATCGATATGCTCACCACGGAGAGGCATCAATTGCTGACTCGAGGGAAAGTGGCGTGTCGATTCGAAGAATTGACGATCGATACCCCACGTAACCGCTTGGTGTTGGCAGCTCTCGGGGAAATATCAACCGTAGTCCGCAGACCGGCGTTATCTCATCGATGCCGGAATCTCGCGAACACCCTGAAGCGATTGGGCGTATCAGGCTTGCGGCCGACACGATCAGAAATCAGCACCGACCGTTTTGGTCGCAACGATGCCAAAGACCGCTTCATGGTCGCGGCCGCGCAGCTGGCCTTGGATATCGCGCTTCCGACTGAAGGTGATGGTGGCGACTACTTGGCGCTACCCGATCGAGAGGAAACCTGGGTGCGCCGTCTTTATGAACGCGCCGTGGGAGGCTTCTACCAAGTGGTGCTGTCGCAGGACGGCTGGCAGGTTTACACAGGGAAACCACTCGGCTGGCAGATCAATGCCAAAACCACAGGGATCGACTCCATTCTGCCTTCAATGCGCACCGACGTCGTGTTGGATCATGTCGCGGGCGGGAGGAGAATCGTCATCGACACAAAATTCAATTCGATCGTAACCAAGGGCTGGTTTCGGGAGGAATCCGTCCGCAGCGGCTACGTCTATCAGATTTACGCCTATCTGATGTCGCAGTCTGGAAGTGGTGATTCGTTGGATCAGTGTGCATGTGGCCTACTTCTGCACCCGGCAATCGGACAGGCAGTGGATGAAACGGTGGTCATCCAGGGGCGCCCGATTCGCTTTGCGACAGTTGATCTCACTGCACCTGCACTGGCAATTCGCCAGCAGTTGCTTGATGTGCTGCACTTTCCGTTGCACTAGCACCACGCAAAGAAATATGCACGACGCAGTCAATTCAACAAAGGCTGAATCAAGTATTTTCAGACGACGATAATCAGGGAGCGATCTGTGGGATTAATTGATGGGGATGACGGACTTCCTGCTGACGAAGTAGGCGTATGGGCCAAGGAAAAGCATACATACTTGAAGCGATATCTTGATATCTCGCGTGCTACTCGAAAGAAATATATCGGGAATGGTAAAGGTGGCGCGATTTACTTTGATCTGTTTTGTGGCACAGGACGATCGAAGATTCGGGATACTGAAGAATGGATTGATGGCGGTGCAGTCGCAGCCTGGAAGACGAGCTGCGAGGGAGATGCTCCATTTACGGACATCTACATCTCGGATCTGAGTGAAGAACGACTGAATGCTTGCGCAACCCGACTTCAAAACCTCGGAGCCCCTGTTCATCCAATTCATGCCGCTGCTGCTGATGCAGCGGAGAAGATGGTCTCCGCAGTAAGTGGCTATGCGCTACATTTTGCGTTTGTCGATCCCTATAACTTAGATACGCTGGATTTCCGAGTTATTCAAGCGCTATCTCGACTTAAGCGAATTGATCTGCTGATACACCTCAGCGCAATGGACCTTCAACGAAACCTTTCCATAAACCTTGCCGCCGAGGACTCAGCATTCGACACCTTTGCGCCAGGTTGGCGGGGCAAGGTGAGCACAGCAGGAGCTCAGCTCGAAGTCCGCAGGCGAGTAGTTGAATACTGGCGTGAACTCGTGACAAATCTCGGTGTGTGGCCGTCGACAGAAATGAAACTGATTACTGGAAGCAAAAACCAACCACTGTATTGGTTGTTGATGGCAGCCAAGCATGAACTGCCGCACAAGTTTTGGGAAACCGCTGCCAATGTCGAAGGTCAAGGAAAACTGTTCTAGAAAGCGGCCTGCATTTGAGGATATGCATCCCAAGTGCGGCCACGGAAGACGCGGCCATTAGCTTTTTTGTGGCGTTTCACGCCATCTGCGCCCCAACCGCCCCACTGTTTGAAGAAAAACGCCGAACCCGCAGCATCCGCCTGCGCCTTCACGTTAGCGACCCACTCTTCGCGCATCGGTCGGGCGTGATGCCCTGATTCACCACCGACGATAACCCAATGAATTCCTCTGAGATCGATATCACCGATGTCTTCAAGCAGGGGTTCGATTGACAAAAAACGAATGTGGGCGTCGACCTGACGAAGGTAGTCGATGCGAGGAACGCCGTACTGCCGATCCTCCACTGATACGCCCAACCAGAGGTTTTGAGGACAGCCGCGATTTTGGAAGTACTGCGGAAGGCGATCGGCGCGCTTGGTCAGGATCTGATAAGTGTGCTGTGGAGTCCGACGGATAACGTCGAATACCTGATCGAGGAAATCATCAGGTATCTCCTCGTGAAACAAGTCACTCATTGAATTAACGAAATAGACAGTCGGCTTTTTGCGCTGGAGGGGCTGAACAAGCCTTGCAGGCAAAATCGCTAGCTTAAAGCCGTTCTCATAGCCGGGAGCACCCATGGCATGCAGACGGCGCGCCATTACCTCCGCATAGCAGTGTTTGCAACCAGGAGAAATCTTGGTGCACCCCGTCGTCGGATTCCACGTTTGCTCTGTCCATTCAATGCTTGTCTGGGTCGTCATTTCACCCTCCATCCTAGTTGATGTTGTGGCTCATATCGCGAGCCACGTCTATCCGGCAGCCAACCCATCTATCAGCTTGGACAATGCCACTCGCAAAGGTGCCTGATCGGCTCGTCCAAGTTGGGTGCGCACCTTGTTTGCCAGCTCGTCGACCGATGGCTCCTGCTCCTGTTCTTCCCAATGCACCAGACGCATACAGCGCTCGATCACTTCTGCCTTGGGATTTGTATCGCCGTTTTCGTATCGACAAAGGGACGACTGTGAAATCCCAAGCTCTTGGGCGAACTCGGTCTGGCTACGCCCGTCGCGGGCTGTTTTGATGAGCTGCGAAATGCTGGTGATTGCCACGCACAGAGTTCCACAAAAATGCATATAACGCATTTTATATGAAAACCAATACGCCATATACATAATCATCAGGACGACAAAAGCAGGGCTGCTTCGTGGCTTCGCCGACTGATCAGGCCGGGTAAGATCCGCCCACCACCATAAATCCACCTGCGTAACTCATTCGTTGCCTGTAACCAATCTCGCTGATGGACGCGCCGCCGCAGCGTCGATGCCTGCAACCGTCCCGCGCCGAGGTTGAAGGTGAAATCCACAATGGCTGCCAGCCGCCCCTCCGGCTCGGTGGCCAGTACCGGGCAGTAGCGCAGCGTTGCCGCCAGTGCCGTTTGCAGATCGCTCGCCAGATAGTTCTCAGCTTCCACTTCGGTGATCGGCGGATGTGTTGGTTCGCACAGGTGGCCGTAGCCAATCGTCCAGTACCCGGCCGGGCAGATGTACGGCTGTGCCCGACTGGGATCAGCCCTCGCCACCCGGTGGAAGCCCTCGAAGCGCTTGGCTAGTTCTATGGCCGGTTTCGGAACCTCGATCACGGTCGCACCCGATCAAACACGCGCCCCAGGAACCAGAAGTTCAGCACACCCGCCCACAGCGCTTGATCCGCTTCCGTCCAGGCGTGCAGGATCGCCGTGCCCCAACCAGCACCGGCGGTGACAGCAG
>CAZHFS010000266.1:0-4496 GCA_964531885.1 uncultured Propionivibrio sp. | reverse complement strand
CACGCGCTTCAGCGATCAGCGTGGCGCTGGCATCCTTGCGCGGATCGGCCGTAAACAGGCCGAGCTGGTCGGTGAGGATGATCAGGCAGTCGGCATCGACGAGGTTGGCAACCAGTGCGCCGAGCGTGTCGTTGTCGCCGAATTTGATTTCGTCGGTGACGACCGTGTCGTTTTCGTTGATGATCGGGATGACGCCGAGGCTGAGCAGGGTGGTCAGCGTGGTGCGCGCATTGAGGTAGCGCGTCCGGTCGGCCAGGTCTTCGTGGGTGAGCAGGATTTGCGCGGTGCGCAGTCCGTGGGCGGCGAACGCTGTTTCATAAACCTGGGCAAGGCCCATCTGGCCGACGGCGGCGCACGCCTGCAATTCGTGCACGGCGCGCGGTCGGCGGTTCCAGCCCAGGCGCTGCATGCCGCAGGCGATCGCGCCCGAAGAAACGAGGACGGCCTCGCGGCCGGCGGCGCGCAGGGCGGCGATCTGTTTCGCCCATTCATTGATGGCATCAAGGTCAAGGCCTGTGCCGTTGTTGGTGACCAGCGCGGAACCGACTTTGATGACGAGGCGCTTGGCTTCGGCGATGCGGGTAGGTGTCATGAGCAGGCTAGGAGAGTTGGTTGGGTTTGTCGGGATTGTCCGTGATGCCATCGTCCTCGGCAAAGTGGGCGTCAAGGGCAGCGTCGTCCGGCTGAACGGGTAGTTCAGGCGCCAGTTTGTCGAGGGCGTCTTGCAGGGCGTAGATGATCGGGCGGCACCCGTCGCCGTTGATTGCACTGATGGCGAAATGCGGAGCGTCCTGCGCGGCGCCGTAAGCGGAGAGGAAGCTGGCGAGGCGTTCAGCGCGCTCCTCCTCGGGGATCAGGTCAAGCTTGTTGAGTACCAGCCAGCGGGGTTTGGCGGCGAGTTCCGGGCTGTATTTTTCCAGTTCGGCAACGATGGCTTGTGCGTCATGGACCGGATCCGCCTCTGGGTCGAGCGGGGCGAGGTCGACGATGTGCAGCAACACGCGGGTTCGGGCCAGATGCTTGAGGAAGCGTATACCCAGTCCCGCGCCATCGGCGGCGCCTTCAATGAGGCCTGGGACGTCGGCGATGACAAAGCTCTTGTTTTCGCTCACGCGCACAACCCCGAGGTTGGGGTGCATGGTCGTAAACGGGTAATCGGCGACCTTGGGGCGCGCAGCCGATACGGCGCGAATGAAAGTGCTCTTGCCGGCGTTGGGCAGGCCGAGCAGGCCGACGTCGGCCAGTACGCGCAGTTCAAGGCGCAGGTCGCGTTCTTCACCCGGTTCGCCCTGGGTGCACTGGCGGGGCGCGCGGTTGGTGCTCGACTTGAAGTGCATGTTGCCGAGCCCGCCCTTGCCACCCTTGGCGATCAGGATGCGTTGGCCGTCCGTCGCCAGGTCGGCGATCAGTTCGCCGCTGTTGGAATCAGTGATGACCGTGCCGACCGGCATGTGCAGGACGATGTCGCTCCCGCCTTTGCCGTAGCACTCGCTCGACCCCCCATTCTCGCCGCGCGGTGCGGCGAACTTGCGGGTGTAGCGGAATTCGATCAGGGTGTTGAGGTTCCGGTCGGCGACTGCGTAAACATTACCACCGCGCCCGCCGTCGCCGCCGTTGGGGCCGCCCTCCGGTTCGTATTTCTCGCGCCGGAAGGTGGCAACGCCATTGCCGCCGTTGCCAGCCGAGATCTGGATGCGCGCTTCGTCGATGAATTTCATGGGTGCTCTCTACTGTGTTGCCGGACCAAAACCCGAAGGTACAAACAAAAAAGCCCTACCGCAAGGATAGGGCTTTTGAGGCGTGGCCTGCGCCCTCGGGCAGGCTGCCAGGGGCCGATCAGGCCGCGACGGGAACGATGTTGACCGTGCGACGGCGCTTTTCGCCCTTGATGGTGAATTCGACGTTGCCGTCGATCAGCGCGAACAGGGTGTGATCCTTGCCGAGGCCGACGTTGAGGCCCGGGTGAAACTCGGTGCCACGCTGACGCACGATGATGTTGCCGGCGAGGACGAACTGGCCGCCGTAGCGCTTCACGCCAAGGCGTTTCGACTCTGACTCGCGGCCGTTGCGGGAACTACCGCCTGCTTTTTTGTGTGCCATGTCTGTGTATCCTTTCTGTCAGGCGATCAGGCCGAGATACCGTCGATGCGGATTTCGGTGTAGTTCTGACGGTGGCCCTGATGCTTCTGGTAGTGCTTGCGGCGACGCATCTTGAAGATCTTGACCTTGTCGTGACGGCCTTGAGCAAGCACAGTCGCCTTGACCGCCGCGCCGGCAACCAGCGGAGCACCGATCGTGACGGTCTCGCCAGCGCCGACCATGAGCACCTGGTCAAGCGTGATTTCTGCGCCAACTTCTGCCGGTATCTGTTCTATTTTCAGTTTTTCGCCAGCGGCAACGCGATACTGCTTGCCACCGGTTTTTATGACCGCGTACATGTTGGACTCCCAAAAAACGGGTTAAGGTGGAACAAAGAACCGTCCATTATACGGATTTGTTCTGTCAAGTCAAAGGGTTTGCTTCTTGTTATGGGCTTTGGTTGCGCGCCCGGGATGTGTTGTTTTTGGCTGGGGCTCAATGCGTTGTTGTACGTGGCTTGACGGCGGGTGTGGCGGCCTCCTACCATTGTCAGGTTTTTTTGCCGGGGCCAAGACCGTGAAGCTGGAGCCGCTCTATACCCTGATCGGGCCTGACATGCAGGCTGTGGATCGGGTAATCCGTGAACGACTGCATTCGGACGTCGTGCTCGTCCGCCAGGTGGCAGAGTACATCATCCAAAGCGGCGGCAAGCGCCTGCGTCCGGCGCTCGTGCTCCTCGCGGCGGGGGCCATGGGGTACCGTGGGGCGCATCATCACGAACTGGCTGCGGTGATCGAATTCATCCATACCGCAACTTTATTGCACGACGATGTGGTCGATGAGTCGGATCTGCGCCGCGGGCGGCAGACAGCCAATGCCATGTTTGGCAACGCGGCCAGTGTGTTGGTTGGCGACTTTCTCTATTCCCGGGCCTTTCAGATGATGGTCGGGGTGGGCGATATGCGCATCATGCAGGTGCTATCGGATGCCACGAACATCATCGCCGAAGGCGAGGTGTTGCAGCTCATGAACTGTCATGATGCCGATGTGGATGAGGCCCGTTACCTGCAAGTCATCCGCTACAAGACCGCCAAGCTTTTCGAGGCTGCTTCGCGTCTTGGGGCGATCGTGGGCAAAGCTTCGCCCGAGATCGAGGAACGGCTGGCCGCTTACGGCACACACCTTGGCACCGCGTTTCAGATCATCGACGATGTGCTCGATTATTCCGGCGCGGAAGCGGAGACCGGCAAGCATCTGGGCGACGATCTGGCTGAAGGTAAGCCCACTCTGCCACTCATTTATGTCATGCAGCACGGGACTACCGAACAGGCTGCCTGTGTGCGCAGAGCGATTGAGCAGGGGGGGCGTGACGATTTCCCTGCCGTGCTTGATGCCGTGCGCGCGGCGGGTGCGCTTGAGCATGCCAAGGCATGTGCGCGCCTGGAGGCGGATCTCGCTGCACAGTCGATTGCTGCGCTTCCCCCTTCCAACTACAAGGAAAGCCTGTTAGAATTGTCATCCTTCGCTGTTGCTAGGGCTTACTAGCGACACGAAACGTCGGGGTGTAGCTCAGCCTGGTAGAGTACTGCGTTCGGGACGCAGGAGTCGGAGGTTCGAATCCTCTCACCCCGACCAAAATTTTTAAAAAGGCCTTGATTCGTCAAGGCCTTTTTTGTATTTTTCAGCGGATTATTTAATCCGCGCTCTGTCTTGCTGCCGAGCTGCGCTCACTCTCGTTTCGTGTACTCCTGCTTCCTGCGTTTTCGACGTGTCACCCTTTGTGAAAGGAATGACCTTGCTGTCGAGATGGTTTGTGTTGTTGTTGCTATCCATGGCGAGCGGAACCCACGCATTGGAAATCCGTCTTGCCGTGCAGGACTCGCCACCAAAATTCGTCAGGCAGGGGGAGCGCTGGAGCGGGATTTGCGTCGATATCATGCGGGCCATCGAGTATGTCGCTCCTGAGTTGCGTTTTGCCCCATTAGGCGTGTCGCACTCCTTGAAACAGATTGAAGCGGGGCTGGAGCGTGGGACCTTGGATGTGGCGTGCGGTTTGGCGCGTACGCCAAAGCGCGATGAGCGTTTCACTGTCATCGATACCCCGCTTTACCATACTTTTTTCCGTGTTGCCGTGCGGCACGATGATCCCGTCGATGTTCAGTCGTTGGCAGCGCTGCGGCGCCTAAGTCTGGAACATCCGGTGATGGTCGAGGCGGGCAGCGTGCAGCAAGAGGCGCTGGTGGCACTAGGGGTGCGGGTCAGTGCCTCCAGTTTGCGGCCATCAGAAAATCTGCGCAGACTGATGGCTGGCGAGGGGCGGTTCTTGCTGCACAACGATTTTGCCCTTCAGAAGCGGGTTCAACGCTATCACCTGGATGGAGGGATTCGCATCCTGCCGTTCCGCTTCGATCTGCCGA
>CAZHFS010000265.1:0-4578 GCA_964531885.1 uncultured Propionivibrio sp. | reverse complement strand
TCGGCGGCCAGCGTCTGGTTGCCGCCAGCCTGCTGCAGGGTGACCTCGATCATCGGGCGCTCGACGCTCTTGATGACCATGTCGTAAATGGCCGACGGCGCCTCGCCATCCAGGTCGCGGAAATAGCTTTGCAGCGCCCCGGTGATGCACGCGGAAATGTCGTTATGGCCGTTTTTATCCTTCATTCTTAACCCCTTGTTACTGTTGTTTTTAGCGTCGGCTGCCATCCCCATGCGGCAGTTCGACGCGGGTATGGCTGCTTACGTTCTAGGTTTCATCGGTCGCGACGTAACTCAGGTGTTCGCTGAGCGCCGCCTGCGCCATGAAAAATTCGTTGACCGCCTGGCGTTGTAGCTCGACGGTCGGTAACTGGTTCATCCGGTGGCGGAATGCGGCCGAGCCGGCGAGCCCCTTCGTGTACCAAGAAATGTGCTTGCGTGCGATGCGTACGCCGCTCTCCACGCCATAGAAAGCGTAGAGGTCTTCCAGGTGCGCCATGAGGATCTCGTGGATCTCGGCGACACGCGGTGGCGGCAGGTGGTTGCCGGTCGCCAGAAAGTGTTCGATTTCGCGGAACAGCCACGGCCGGCCCTGGGCGGCGCGGCCGACCATGACCGCGTCGGCGCCGGTGACGGCGAGGACGTGGCGGGCTTTTTCCGGGGTGGTGATGTCCCCGTTGGCAATGACCGGGATGTTCACCAGCGTTTTTACGTGGGCGATGGTTTCGTACTCGGCCTCGCCCGTGTATTGCTGGCAGCGCGTGCGGCCGTGGATGGCGATGGCGCGTACGCCAGCGTTTTCGGCAATGCGCGCGATGGTCGGCGCATTGCGGTTGGCCATGTTCCAGCCGGTGCGGAATTTGAGCGTGACGGGCGTTTCGGGCACGGCGGCGACAACGGCGTCGAGAATCTTGCCGACCAGCGTTTCATCCTGCATCAGCGCCGAACCGGCCATCACGTTGCAGATTTTCTTGGCCGGGCAACCCATGTTGATGTCGATGATCTGGGCGCCGCGCTCGACGTTGTGGCGGGCGGCGTCGGCCATCATCCTGGGGTCGGCGCCGGCGATCTGCACCGAGATCGGCTCGACTTCGCCGTCGTGATTGGCGCGGCGCTGCGTCTTGGCACTGCCGTAGAGCAGGGAGTTCGACGTTACCATCTCCGAGACCGCCAGGCCCGCGCCCATTTTCTTGCACAGTTGGCGGAAGGGGCGATCGGTCACCCCGGCCATCGGCGCAACGAAAAGATTATTCCTGAGCGTAAAGCCGACGAATTGCATGGCGATGGGGGCGAACGAAGTGAGCGGAGAGAAACAGCGCAGAAGGGGCGGGATTTTACCCGGTTTGCTGCTTAAAAAATAGTCAATTTTTCACGCCTGACCATTGCCGGGAACAAATGCAAGGCGACCACCCGCCTCACGCTTAGTGACGGCGGGTGGTCTTTGGTTCCGATGTGTTGAGACGGCCGCGTGCCGTTCGCGGCCCCGGCGCGGGGCACGAACGGCGTGGCGTGAGCGCTCGCTTAGCGCGGCTTGGCGTCGGGCAGGACGATGTTGAGTTCGAGCACCTCGTAGTTGCCCTGCTTCTCGAGCGAGACCTTGATGTCGTCCGGATTGATCGTGACGTACTTGGAAATCACCGCGATCAGTTCCTTCTGCATCACCGGCAGGAAATCCTGGGCGTTCGAAGGGCCGCTACGTTCGTGGGCGATGATCAGCTGCAGGCGCTCCTTGGCGACCGCGGCCGATTTCGGCTTGTTGCCGAACAGCATGGAAAGGAGCGACATGGCTTATTTGCCTCCGAAAATCCGCTTGAACAGGCCGGGCTTCTCGTAGTCGACGAAGCGCAGCGGCTTCTCCTCACCGAGGAAGCGGTCGACGATGTCGAGGTACGCTTCGGACACGTCGCTGCCCTGCTGGTGCACCACCGGTGCGCCCTGGTTGGACGCCTGCAGCACGGTTTCCGATTCGGGCACCACGCCGATGATCGGAATGCGCAGGATTTCCTGCACGTCCTTGTACGAGAGCATCTCGCCGTCTTCGACGCGCTTGGGCGCGTAGCGGGTGATCAGCAGGTGTTCCTTGACCGGCTCGCCGCCCGCCAGCGCGCGGCGCGACTTGGCCTGGATGATCCCGAGGATGCGGTCCGAATCGCGCACCGACGAGACTTCCGGGTTGGTCACGATCAGCGCCTCGTCGGCGAAGGTCAGCGCCATCACCGCGCCGTGCTCGATGCCCGCCGGCGAGTCGCAGACGATGTAGTCAAAGCCCATCGTCGCCAGCTCTTTGAGCACGCGCTCGATGCCTTCCTCGGTCAGCGCGTCCTTGTCGCGCGTTTGCGAGGCGGGCAGTACGTAGAGCTTGTCGTTGGTGCAGTGCTTGTCCTTGATCAGGGCCTGGGTCAGCGTCGCTTCGCCGTTCAGCACGTTGACCAGGTCATACACCACGCGGCGCTCGCAACCCATGATGAGGTCGAGGTTGCGCAGGCCGATGTCGAAATCGATGACGGCGGTCTTGAAGCCGCGCAGGGCGAGGCCGGTGGAAAAACTGGCGCTGGTGGTGGTCTTGCCGACGCCACCCTTGCCGGAAGTCACAACGATGATGCGAGTCAAGGACGATTCTCCAAAGAAAAACGCAGGGTGGTTCCTGCAGGGGTCAGACAAAAAAAGGACGGCATAGCCGGCTAGTCGGTGCGCAGGGCCGCGAGGTCAAGGCGTGTGCGCTGGCCGTCGGCATCCGGAGCCAGTTGCACCTGTACCGGCTGGCCGGAGAGGCCGTCGGGCACACCGCTGGCAAAGGTGCGATAGATGCCGGCGACCGACACGAGTTCCGCCTCGAAGCGGGTGGTGAAGATGCGCGCGTCGCGCTGGCCGCTGGCCCCCGCCAGCGCCCGGCCGCGCAGCGGAGCGTAGATGTGGATGCTGCCGTCGGCGATTACCTCTGCGCCGGGGTTCACCGCCGCCAGGACCACCAGGTCGCCGCCGCGCGCATAGACCTGCTGGCCCGAGCGCAGCGGCTTGTCGATCACCCGGACCGGGACGGCAGCGGGTGTCGGAGGAGGTGGAGGCGGGGTCGGAGTCGGAGCCGGCTCCGGGGCAGGGGGCGGCGGAGGAGGCGACAGCACGGGCTGCGCTGTCGGGGCCTCGGCCCCGCGCTTGGGGCGCGTGTACGGGGCGAGTTGCGGCAGGCCGGCCGCCGCCGCGCTCGCGCGCAGCGCCGCGTCGCCGGCGTGCACGCCGATGAGATTCAGCCCATGCCGCGCGAACACCTGGCGGATGGCCGCCCAGTCTGCCGGATCGGTCGGCGGCGGGGTGAATGCATCCAGCTCGAGGACGGCCGCATCGCCATCAAAGAAGGCGTCGTTGCCAAAGAGTTCGGTGGCTGTTTCAGCCAGCCGGACGGGATTGAGACTGTGCAGCGTGACGCTCACCACGGGCAGCGTCGTGCCCTTGAATTCGATCAGGGCCGGGGATTTGGTACGGGACATCGGTGCAGCGCGCTTTTATCGTTTCGATTCACAAGGGGGCGAAGTCTAGCCGAGTCGGGCCAAGAAATGAAATCGGCGCGGCAAGGACTGGTTTGACGGAACGCCTGCCGATCTCCCGTAACCCCCGCCGTTCGGGGCGATGAGGGCGGCACGCGGCGCGCGGCGAGTTTTTTGCACACTGCCCTGGAAGGCGCATCCAGATGCGCATTCCAGGCAAGGGGAGTCTGGGAAGACCTCTGGATGCGCCTTCCAGGGCAGGGTAAAACGGGCGATTGAAGATGCCGTTGGCAAGGCGTAGGATGCGGGTAGATAGCAGCTTCGCTACGGAACCATGGTTTGTCTCCCATCACCCTAATATGCGTGGATATTTTTCCTTGTTTTCAGTTGATGCCGGCAGAAGTCCGTTGTGCAGAATTTTGGTGTTGTGGGTCGCTTTGGGGCAGCTGGTAATGATTTTTTTGCTTCTTGCTCCACCGTTCTCTGCCCTTGAAGTTCTGACTCAGGTTGTTTCTGAAGTTATCCCCGGGGTCGGATCAATAAAATCACTTCCAGTTTTTGATCAGGAAATTGCGGCGACTCATCATGCTTTGTTATGGGTGCTATCCCCTCTTTTGTTGGTGTTGTTTTTTGTCGTCCCTATATCGCCAGCAGATGTGGCGATGCTGCCCAAGAAAAAGAACCAAGTGGCAATCCTAATCTTCATCCTGATCATGGGGGTGTTGCTGCTTGCTTTTGACGGTGTATATGTTGGGTTCTACACGTTTGGGATTTACAAGCTCTCTCTTGGGTTTGCTTTTTTGTCATCATTCCAGGTCGCATATATTCCTGCTGCAACGTATTTGATTCGGTTTCTTGTGCAAAAAAGATCCATTCTTCTTTAGTGCAAAAAAGGGTCAGAGACATTTGTCCTTTCGAGCCTCCGAGCCAGTAACCGTTGCGCCCCCCTCCGCCGCGCACGTCCCTCTGATTCGTCCCGCCCCGCGTTTTCCCGGATAATGCCGGGTTGCCCCGGTCGTCCTGACCGGCGCGTTACCCTCTTGTACTGGATTGCCGATGCACAGCCCCCACCAACGTCTGCCCCGCCAGGGCCTCAT
>CAZHFS010000264.1:0-4595 GCA_964531885.1 uncultured Propionivibrio sp. | reverse complement strand
AATTGCGCTTGCGTAACCCCGACGTCGTGTTTGAGCTGACGCCGGCTGTCGGTGAGGCAGAGGCTGTGATCCAGGCAATGGCTGGTCACATTGCGACACTCGCTGGTGATTGATGGCTTAAAACTGCAGGCGATTGCCTGTGAGCTTGCCGGCGGCCTGTAGCCTGGGTAGGGTCGGGAGCAGGTTGAGTCCGGTCATTTCTCGGAGTGTTTGTGCCCGCTCGGTGAGTTCGTCCAGATCGACGTCGACGGCCGTGTGATTGCGGGCGAAAGCAATGGTGTTGCCGCTTTCGCAGGAGGGAAAGACCAGCGCTTGGCCCTCGAAAGCGCTTGATATCCTTTCCTTGCTGGCAGTAAAGCCCCGACGTTTGCTCAACAGATTTACCGCCAGCAAGCCCGTGTCGCTCAAACGCGCGCGACAGGCCTGATAAAAAGGCAGGGTGTCGAGAGGTCCGGCACGGCCGTTCTTGTCAAAGCCGTCGACCAGGATGTAATCGAATTGCGAGTTGCCTTGCAGCATGAACTCTGCGCCGTCGCCGATATGAATGCGTAAACGACGCGGATCATCGGGGAGTTTGAAGTGCAGGCGAGCGATGATTTCAACCTGTGAGTCGATCTCAACGACATCAATACGGGTTTCGGCCAGTTTGTGATAGATGAATTTGGCCAGCGAACCAGCCCCGAGACCAATCAGGAGAGCGTTGCGCGGCCAGGGTGCATCTCTCAGCAACAGTCCGGCCATCATTTCACGGGTGTAGGCGAGTTCGAGTGCGTTCGGACGTTGTATCCGCATGGCCCCCTGAATCCAGTCCTGGCTGAAATGGAGATAGCGGACCCCCGCTTCTTCACTGATATCGATCGATTGTCTGCCCATGCACTGACTGTCCTGCTTCCGCGAAAACCTGAAACCGGCCGCATCATATCCTGTTCGGCGCCTGCTGGCGAACCAGAGGAAAGCGCGGAGCGTGATATTCTCCTTCTTGAGCTGTTGTCAGGACAGGGAGTGCAATGCAGGTACAACACCGAAAACGTCGCAAGAAAAACCGGAGCGAATCTTCCTCCGATCGGGTGGGGGCTGAGGCGCATCCTTTTGCGGTGCTCACTCCCGAAATCCTGCTGGATGCGCTCGATTCAACAGGAATTCGCCCGGACGGGCGACTGATCGCACTCAACAGCTACGAGAACCGAGTCTATCAATTTTATTCTGACGACCCGGCCGGAAGTACCCCTTTTGTGGTCAAGTTCTACCGCCCCGGTCGCTGGAGTGACGCGGCGATTCAAGAGGAACATGATTTTTGCCGTGAGCTCAGCGAACGGGAACTGCCTGTCGTGGCGCCTCTGACCTTGCATGGGGCGTCGCTGCATCATCATCATGATTTGCGGTTTGCCATTTACCCTCGCCATGCGGGGCGGCCACCGGAGTTTGATTACGCGCGGAATCTGGCCTGGATGGGCAGGTTTCTCGGACGCATCCATGCCGTAGGCGCATTACGCCGCTTTGCGGCGCGCCCAGCCCTCGATGTGCAAAGTTTTGGCGAAGAACCGCTCGATTTCCTGCGTCAAGGGCATTTTTTGCCGCCCGAACTTGCCGCTGTGTATCTCGGCGTTGCCGAGCAGGCTCTGGCGTGCGTGCGCCAGTGTTATGTACGCGCCGGGCCGGTGCGCAGCCTGCGGCTGCATGGTGACTGCCATGCGGGCAATGTGCTGTGGAGCGATGGCGACGATGGTGGCCCGTGTTTCGTCGACTTCGATGATGCCCGACAAGGCCCGGCGATACAGGACCTGTGGATGCTTCTCTCAGGGCCGCGCGATGAGCAGGAACGCCAGTTGCACGAAGTTCTTGATGGCTATTCGGCTTTCCACGCCTTTGATCCGGCAGAGCTTCACTTGCTAGAAGCTTTGCGCACCCTGCGCCTGATCAACTATGCGGGCTGGCTAGCCAGGCGATGGGACGATCCGGCTTTTCCGGTGGCTTTCCCGTGGTTCGGAACGGCACGCTACTGGCAGGATCGCATTCTTGAATTGCGCGAACAGATCGCGCTGATGGATGAACCTCCCCTCATGTACCGGTAAGCTGGCACAGCTTATGCGTGTCGTTTATCACCCGGTACCCTGAAAGGTATCGGCTGAACCGGCCGCCGGCCGGTGACGAGGCAGGGAGGTTGGTCATGCTCAATGTGACATTGAATCACTCCGACACTATCGAGGATCTGTTGCCTATCCTTGAGCGGGCGATGGAGACGGGGGAAGTTTGCCGGGTCACCAATATTGAACACTTTGACCTGTTTGAAATCGCCGCCTTGCGACTTCTGGTGGGAACAGGTCGTCTGTTCGATGCGGCGAACGGCCAGGAATTTTTCGCACGGGCCGGTTTTCAGCTGATCGGGGTAGATTCGGCTGGCGACGAACACACCCTGGCTTGAACCGACTTCTTGAGAAGGGACAGAAGGTCGTCTGCGTCCTGTCGGTCCGGCGTGATCCGCCTGTTCTGGCATCCTTCAAGAACAGATTCAAGCAGTGAGACGCCGTCGATCGTCCGGCCACGGTTTGCCCAGTAGCGTGCAAGACTCGTCGCTGCACGCAACTCCAGTGCGCGTGCCCGCTGATGTCTGGCAATTGCCAGTGCCTGCAGGAAGCAGGTTTCGATCTCGCTATCCGCAGCATCTTCTGGGGGGGCTTCCAGGGCAAGGCGAATCAGGATTTCGCCCCGCAGGCGCAGGAGTTCGGCATCAAGATGATGGTCCTGCGTCATCGCCTGTGCGGCGCACGCTTCCGCGTAGGCCTCTTGGGCGGCGGTCACGCGGCCCAGGATCAGGTTCGATTCAAGCAACGGGCCCAGCGTACTGAGCAGGCCGCCCAGCATCACCTCGCGTACTGCAGCAACACATGGCTCAATGTGTGCGATGCCTTCGTTTTGGCCAAGCTGTGCCATCGCCCAGCCGCGCGTGACCTCGGAGCCGATTTGCCAGAGCGCGTATCCGTGCGTATCCGCCAAACGGCGAGCACAATTGGCGTGCTCGAGTGCGGTCTCAGGGAGCCGCATCCGGCAATACAGAAAGGCAGCGCAGGTGTGGGCGTAGGCTTCGCTGAAGGAATGAGCCACGGTTTGGGCGAGTTTGATCCCCTGCGAGCATAGCTTCGTTGAACGTTCAGAATCACCCAAAAACCACAGGGTCCAAGAGAGATACATAGCGCTCGTAACCCCGGCGTCTTCGCCGAATTCGGCAACATGCCGGGCATGCTGCTCGCGACGGTAGCTCTGGCGGACGAATTCCAGGTGGCTGCGTGCCGCCGCAAAGCGCCCCTCCCAGAAAAGGCACACCCCATAGGCAAATCGACTTTGCTGTATATAGACCGGATCGCCGCTCCGGCGCGCCTGGCGGATCATCTGTCGTGCCAAATGTCGGGCGCCAGGGCGATCTGCTCCGGAGCTGCTGCTCGACCAGCGCCCCCAAAGCGCAGCGAAGGCACTGCTATGCAACGAGGGGGTGGCCTGCAATTCCGTCGCACGGATGAAAGCCAGCGTGCTCTCGCGGCTTGAGTAGCCGTCGATGGCGGCTGCAGCCATGCCGATTCCGAGTTGGAGCTCGGTTTCGTGCAGCGCCCGGTCATCGTCAGGCCCAAGGTTCTCAAGCAGCGAGAGGCCAGCATGAAAATGGGCAAGTGCTTCTCGGCTGGCGGACTGCTGCATGGCCTGTCGGCCTGCAGCAAGCCAGTGTTTGATCGCCTTGTCGGTACGCCCAGCATGGGCCCAATGATGCGCCAGTTGCTCCGGCCTGGCGCTTGCCGGGGTTCTTTGCATGGCTTCTGCAATGGCTTCGTGTGTCTTCTGCCGTGCTTCAGGCGGTTGCGACTGATAGGCTGCGTCACGGATCAGGGCGTGTCTGAACCGGTAGCGTTGCTCTCCCTCCTGCTGAAGGATCGAGGCGTCGAGTAGCCGGGAGAGGTCGCGGTCGACTTTCAAGGCGTCAGCGTGGTGGAGGGCTTTAAGGAAATCGATGTCGAACTCGCGCCCGATTGTGGCGGCCATCTGGGCGGTTGTCTTGGCCCGACCCAGAAGGTTGAGGCGGTATCCGAGAACATCTTCCAGAGAGGCTGGGATGCTGACGTTATGGCCTGCGCTGAAACCTCGGGTCAGTTCTTCTGCAAAGAGAGGGATTCCTTCTGCTCGTTCCACGATTCGTGAGACCTGTGCCGCGGATGCTTGTGGCGCGATGGCATAAACAAGGGCGGAGCAATCTGCTGCAGCCAATGGCGCTAGGTGCAGTGTGCGGATCCGGGCCAGCGATGGTGAGTGGATGAATTCCGGACGCGCCGTTCCGATGCAGAGGATCGGCAAACGAAATCGGCTTGAGGTGAGTTTATCCAGCAATTCGAGGGTCGATGGGTCCGCCCAGTGCAGATCCTCGATGATTAGCAGGAGTGGGGATTGGCGAGCGAGATTAGTCAGACAACCCAGCAGGAATGCAGTTAATCGTTCGCGCTGGATGGTCGGAGGGGCATCGTAGTCGGCGGCAATTTGCGCAGGCACTTCGATACCCAAGGCCTGGGCCAGAGGGACGGTGGTTCGGTGCGATGTGCCTTGGCGCATTCGCT
>CAZHFS010000263.1:0-4610 GCA_964531885.1 uncultured Propionivibrio sp. | reverse complement strand
CATCGGCAGCTTCAAGGACGTGCCGATCATCGACGTGCTGGTCAAGGCCGGCGACTCGGTCAAGGCCGAAGACCCGCTGCTCACCCTCGAGTCGGACAAGGCCACGATCGACATCCCGAGCCCGGCGGCAGGGACGATCACCGAACTGACAGTCAAGGTCGGCGACAAGGTTTCCGAAGGCAGCCTCGTCGCGCGCATCGCGATCGGCGCGGCGAAAACGACCGCTGCACCGGCCGCGCAGCCGGCTGCGGCACCCGTCCAGGCGCCCACGCAGGCACCTGCCGCGGCAGCCCCGGCTCCAGCGGCTGGCAGCTACAGTGGCCCGGTCGACGTCGAATGCGACCTGCTGGTCCTCGGTGCCGGCCCCGGCGGCTACTCGGCCGCCTTCCGCGGCGCCGACCTCGGGCTCAAGACCGTGATCGTCGAACGTTACTCGACGCTCGGCGGCGTCTGCCTCAATGTCGGCTGCATCCCGTCCAAGGCACTGCTGCACGTCACCGCCGTGCTCGACGAAGCCTCGCACATGGCCGACTGCGGCGTCTCCTTCGCCGCCCCGAGCATCGACGTCGACAAACTGCGCGCGCACAAGGCCAAGGTCGTTTCCAAACTGACCACCGGCCTCGCCGGCATGGCCAAGATGCGCAAGGTCGATATCGTGCGCGGCTACGGCAGCTTCCTCGACGCCAGCCACGTTGAAGTCGAGACCACCGAAGGCAAGGCCCAGGACAAGACCGGCGGCAAGAAGGTCATCCGCTTCAAGAAGTGCATCGTCGCCGCGGGTTCCGCGGCCGTGCGCCTGCCCTTCCTGCCGAACGATGAACGCATCGTCGATTCGACCGGCGCGCTCGAACTGCGCTTTATCCCGAAGAAAATGCTGGTCATCGGCGGCGGGATCATCGGCCTCGAAATGGCCACCGTCTACTCCTCGCTTGGCGCCCGCGTCGATGTCGTCGAAATGCTCGACGCAGTAATGCAGGGCCCGGACCGTGACGCAGTCAAGGTATGGGAGAAGCAGAACGCCCACCGTTTCGACAAGATCATGCTCAAGACCAAGACGGTCGGCGTCGAAGCCAAGGATGACGGGCTCTACGTCACCTTTGAAGGTGCCGCCGCGCCTGCCCAAGCCGTGCGCTACGACATGATCCTGCAATCGGCCGGACGCACCCCCAACGGCAAGAAAATCGCTGCCGAAAAAGCCGGCATCTCAGTCAGCGACCGTGGCTTCATCGCCGTCGATGCCCAGATGCGCACCAGCGCGCCAAACATCTTCGCCATCGGCGATGTGGTCGGCAACCCGATGCTGGCCCACAAGGCCGTGCATGAAGCGCACGTCGCCGCCGAGGTCGCCGCCGGGGAACTGCAAGGCAATACCGAGCTCGCGCGTGCCGCTTTCGATGCGCAAGTCATCCCCGGCGTCGCCTACACCCATCCGGAAGTCGCCTGGGTCGGCCTCACCGAAGACCAGGCCAAGAAGGACGGGCGCAAGGTCGAAACCGCCAAGTTCCCGTGGGCGGCTTCGGGACGCGCCATCGCCAACGGCGCCGAATACGGTTTCACCAAGCTCGTATTCGACGCTGAAACGCACCGCGTTATCGGCGGCGCCATCGTCGGCCCATCGGCCGGCGACATGATCGGCGAAGTCGCGCTGGCCATCGAGATGGGCTGCGACGCGGTGGATATCGGCAAGACCATCCACCCGCACCCGACGCTTGGCGAATCGATCGGAATGACCGCTGAAATTGCGCACGGGAGCTGCACCGACGTTCCTCCGCCCAAGAAAAAGTAACACCGCAAAACTCCCGGTCGCCCGGGACAATCCGCCACCCGTCGTTGCTCGCCAAGAGCACGACGGGTGTCCGTGCTGCAGATTACCCGAAAGTCATATTCAATCCTGCACCAAGGACAAGACTCCCATTTAAAAACAATGGCGTACAGCCGTCACAAACTGTCACGAAACCGATGCACAAGAACTACAGACCGTACCCGACTAAAACAGTAAGATTTGTCCATTGCTCAGCGACCTCCGCTGACATTGCATGACCCTCCCTGGCCCGTCCGCAACGGATGGGATTTGTACCGCGCCCCTCGGCGCGGTTTTTTTTGGTCAACGAGCAGTGTTGCTGGGCCGCATCCAGACTGTCACATCCCGTCAAATAAAGTGCGCAAAACCGGTACAGACGACGAAGTACGAACTTGTTTAAGATTCAACCGTTGCTTCAGCGTCCCCCGCTGACAATGCATGACCCTCCCTGGCCCGTCCGCAACGGATGGGATTTGATACCGCGCCCCTCGGCGCGGTTTTTTTTGCGGGAGAGGGCCTTGCTGCATGGGCACCGGCTCAGTATCGTAAGCGGTCCAATCTGCTTACCGGAAAACCGATGCATATCGATCCCGCCGAGCACACGCCTGCCGAAGGCTATAAGCTCTTGTCGAATCTCGTCGTTCCTCGCCCGATTGCCTGGGTATCGACGCGCAATGCGCAGGGAACAGTCAACCTCGCCCCCTTCAGCTTTTTCAATGCCCTTGGTAGTCAGCCACTGTATATCGGGGTCAGCGTGGCCCGAAAAGACGACGGGGCACTCAAAGACACAGCCCGAAACATCGAGGCCCATGGCGAATTTGTGGTGAACTTCGTCAGCGAGGCACTGTTCCCGGCCATGAACCTCTCGGCCGCAGATTTCCCTCCCGATGTCAGCGAGCTTGAAATCGCGGGGCTGCATACGGCACCGTCGCTACGCATCGCGACACCACGCGTTGCCGAGTCGCCTGCGGCACTGGAATGTAGACTGCACCAGCGCGTCGAACTCGGTGCCTACACCCTCTATATCGGGGAAGTCGAAATGATGCACGTTGCCGACAACCTGCTCGGCCCACGCCTTCACGTCCATGGATTTTCTCCGGTTGGACGCATGGGCGCGCCTTCGGTGTATTGCCGAACGACAGACCGTTTTGACGTGCCACGCGTCACTTACGCCGAACTTCAGCCCCCCCGCCAAGGGAAGGGCCCGACTCAAAGCTGATCGATCGGCAACGCCGTCTTGTATTTCACCTGTTTGAGCGTCATGCTTGAGCGGATATTTGCCACGTGCGGAATACGCGTCAGACGCTCAACGATGAAGCGTTGCAGTGCTTTGAGATCACGCGCCACAACCCGCAGCAAGTAGTCGGCATCCCCGGTCATCAGATAGCACTCCATGACTTCTGGATAGCGCTCGATGGCCTCCTCGAACATTTTCAAAGCACTTCCGACCTGCTTGTCGAGGGTTACCTGAATAAACACGGCCACTTCCATACCGACCGATTCTGGGTCGAGCAGGGTCGCATAGCCGCGGATCACCCCCGCTTGTTCAAGCTCGCGAACCCGGCGCAGGCATGGCGCTGGCGAAAGATGAACGCTTTCGGCCAGCGCGACATTGGTAATTCGCGCATCGGTCTGCAGCCGCGCCAATAAGCGCAAGTCCAGTGCGTCGAGTCCGGAGCGATTGTTTTCGTTGCTCATATCGTCTAATTTTTTCACAAACATTGCGAAACACTAGCCATTTTGAACTAAAAAAAGCAACAAACCTAGGTGCGCTACGACTTACAGTACTCGATCCGCATCACCGTCACCCGCGCCCAGGAGATGTTCATGCACGCCCATGCCACCCCGCTGCAGCCGACCCACCCCAGCGAAGACATCGATCCTGATGAAACGCTCGACTGGCTCGCCAGCCTGGACGACATCATTGCCCGAGATGGCATCGCGCGCGCCGAATACCTGGTGAGCCGCCTGATTGCTGCGGGTCGCACCGCCGGCGGACGTTTCCACACCCGGCACACCACCCCCTATCGCAACACCATCCCGGTGGACGCCCAACCGCCCTACCCCGGCGACCTCGACCTGGAAGCGAGGATCACAGCCATTCACCGCTGGAACGCGTTGGTCATGGTCGCCCGCGCCAACCTGGCACACCCGGAGTTGGGGGGGCACATCGCCACCTACGCTTCGATCGCCGACCTGTTCGAGGTCGGCTTCAACCATTTCTTCCGCGCCCCCTGCGCAACGCACCCCGGCGACCTCATCTATTTTCAACCGCATGCTGCCCCCGGCGTCTATGCCCGGGCTTTCCTTGAAGGCCGACTGAGCGCTGCGCACCTAGAGCACTTCCGACGGGAAATCTCTGGCAACGGACTCGGCCTGTCCTCCTACCCACACCCAACGCTGATGCCTGATTTCTGGCAATTCCCGACCGGCTCGATGGGCCTTGGGCTGCTCACGGCAATCTACCAGGCACGCTTTCAGCGCTACCTGCAACACCGTGAAGCCATGCCTACCAGCGACCGCAAGATCTGGGCCTTTGTCGGTGACGGTGAGATGGACGAACCCGAATCGCTGGCTGGCATCTCGCTTGCTGCACGCGAGCAACTCGACAACCTCATCCTGGTGGTCAACTGCAATCTGCAGCGCCTTGACGGCCCGGTGCGCGGCAACGGCAACATCGTGCAAGAGCTGGAAACCTTGTTCGCCGGCGCCGGCTGGAACGTCATCAAATGCCTGTGGGGCAGCAACTGGGATGTGCTCTTCGCGCGCGACCGCGACGGCTGGATTCTGAAGCGCATGGCCGAGGCGG
>CAZHFS010000262.1:0-4623 GCA_964531885.1 uncultured Propionivibrio sp. | reverse complement strand
CTCTTTCCCTACACGACGCTCTTCCGATCTCCCGGGACCCGGATCCGGTACTGCAACAGGTCGAGGACTTCCAGGACGGCGGCGTCTCCGCCGTCGATTGCCTGCGCCCGGTCTCGCGCTACTTTGACCGCATCGTGTCCCCCAACCAGTTGCTCACCGCCTTGCCGCGCGCCATTACCGTCCTCACTGACCCGGCGCTATGCGGACCGGTGACCCTGGCGCTGCCGCAGGACGTGCAGGCGATGGCCGCCGACTGGCCGTCGACATTCTTTGCCGAGCGTGTGCTCGAGCCACGCACGATCACGCCGGAAACCGCACAGCTTGCCGCCGCGACGGCCATCCTTAAATCCGCCCGCAAGCCGATGATCGTGTGCGGCGGGGGCGTGCTCTACAGCCCCGGCGGCAACGAGGCCTTGCGCCGCTTTGCCGAGAAGCACGGCGTCCCGATCGGCGAAACCCAGGCCGGCAAAGGCGCCCTGCCCTGGGACCATCCTTGCGTCTCCGGCGCCATTGGCGTCACCGGCACTCCGGCCGCCAACGAACTGGCTGCCGAAGCCGATGTCGTGCTCGCCGTCGGGACGCGCCTGCAGGACTTCACCACCGGCTCGCACACGCTGTATGCGCAGGCCAAGCTGGTCTCGATCAACGTCAACACCTTCGACGCCATCAAGTGGGGTAGCCAATCCGTTCAGGCGGATGCGGCCCTGGCCCTCGACGCCCTCTCCGCGGCGCTCGGCGAGTGGCGCAGCGATGGGGCCTGGCACGAACGCAGCCTGATCCTGAACCAGCAGTGGCAACGTTCGATCGCCAAAATTACCACCACCGCGCGCGCCGTGCTGCCAACCTACGCCGAAGTGATCGGCGCGGTTCAGGCCTCGGCGCCGGATTCCGCAGCTCGCGACATCGGCGTCTGCGCTGCCGGCACCCTGCCCGCCGAGATGCACAAGCTGTGGCGCTCGAGCACGCCGGGCGGCTACCACATGGAATACGGTTATTCGTGCATGGGCTATGAAGTCGCCGGCGGACTCGGCGTCAAAATGGCGCGCCCTGAGCACGAAGTGATCGTCATCGTCGGCGACGGCAGCTACCTGATGCTTAACAACGAACTGGCCACCTCGGTCATGCTCGGACAGAAGATCATCGTCGTAGTCACCGACAACTTCGGTTACGCCTGCATCACCAGGTTGCAAAAGGCCTGTGGCGGCGCGCCCTTCAACAACATGTTCGAAGACTGCGCCCACGGCCCGCACGGCATTCCCAAGATCGATTTTGCCGCCAACGCGCGCTCCCTCGGCGCAGCGGCCGAAACGGTAGGCAGCATCGCCGAACTGCGCGATGCCATGCAACGCGCCCGGGCGTCGGACAAGTCATACCTGATCAGCATCGTCATCGACGGCCCACAGTGCACACCCGAGGGGGGCAGCTGGTGGGAAGTCGGCATCCCGGAAGTCTCATCCCGACAAACCGTCGTCGAGGCGCGCAAGCAGCTCGACGCCGCCAAGAAAAAACAGCGTCTCTAAGCCACCCACTCTCCTACATCGACCCTGACAAGGACATCGCAATGGGCAAACTGAACGTGCGCATCGGTATCAACCCGATCTCCTGGACCAACGACGACCTGCCGCAACTGGGCGGCAACACGCCGCTCGAAACCTGCCTCTCCGAAGGTACCGAAATCGGTTATGTGGGCTTCGAACTCGGCAACAAGTTCCCCAAGGACCCGCAGGCACTCAAGGACAAGCTCGCCGGGTACGGAGCCGTCGTGGTGTCCGGCTGGTATTCCGGGAATCTCGCGCAGGGCACGCTCGAGGACGAAATCGAAGCCGTGCAGGCCCACCTCAAGAAACTGGTATTCAACGGCTGCCAGGTGATGGTTTACGGCGAAGTTGCCGGCTCGGTACAGGGGCAGCAGCAAACTCCCCTCTCGCGCCGGCCGAAATTCGACAGCCTGGATCAATGGGAAGCCTACGCCCAGAAACTCAACGCCTTCGGTGCCTACCTCAAGACGCAGGGCATTACCTTGGCCTACCACCACCACATGGGCGCCTACTGCGAAAGCCCCGCCGACCTCGACACCCTGATGCGCCTGACCGACGCGAACGTCGGCCTGCTCTTCGACACCGGGCACATCACCTTCGCCGGGGGCAACGCCCTCGCCGAACTAAAAAAACACATCGGCCGCGTAGTGCATGTCCATTGCAAGGATGTGCGTGAAAACGTCATGCGCAAGGCACGCAACAACGACATGAGCTTCCTCAACGCGGTGCTCGACGGCGTGTTCACCGTGCCGGGCGACGGCATGATCGACTTCGAGCCCATCCTCGCCCTGCTCGCCGAACACGATTACACCGGCTGGCTGGTGGTCGAGGCGGAGCAGGACCCGGCCGTGGCCCCCAGCTACGAGTACGCCAAGAAAGGCTACGACTGCCTGGCCGCGCTGGTGCGCCAGGTCAACGCCTGAACGGAGCTGCGGATGCCAAGCAAACTACTCGTCAAGGCCGCGCCTGGCAAGGAGATCGCCGCGGTCACACCGGAGTCGGCGGGCTGGGACTACGTGGGCTTTACCGCCTACCGGCTAGAGCCCGGCGACAGCATCACCTTCGAGGATCCGGGCCGAGAGGCCTGCCTCGTCGTACTCACAGGCAAGGCCCGCGTACAAGCCGGCGCACTGGATTGCGGCATCCTCGGCAACCGTCTGTCGGTGTTCGAGGACACCGCCCCCGATGCCGCCTACGCACCCAACGGCTGCCCCCTCTCGGCCACCGCGGTAAGCGCCTGCGAGATCGCCCTGGCGCACGCCCCCGGCGCGGGCACCCATCCGGCACGCACCATCCCGGGCAGCAGCATGCGTCGCTCGGTACGCGGCGAAGGCACGAACCGGCGATTTGTCACCGACATCCTGCCCGCCGACGAACCGGCCGATAGCCTGCTGGTCGTCGAAGTGGTCACACCGTCGAGCCATTCGTCGAGCTACCCACCGCACAAACACGACACCGACGCTCTGCCCTGCGAGAGTTCGCTGGAAGAAACCTACTACCACCGGCTTAACCCCGAACAGGGCTACGTGCTGCAGCGCGTCTATACCGACGACCGCAGCCTCGATGAAGCCATCGCCGCCGAGAACCACGATGTGGTGCTCGTGCCCCGCGGCTACCACCCTGTCACCGTACCGCACGGCTACACCTCGTATTACTTCAATGTCATGGCCGGAGAAAAACGGAACTGGGTCTTCCGCAACGACCCCGCCCATGAATGGATGCTGAAGAGCTAACTACCTGCACCGCCCGGCGCTGCGGGCGGCCAACCCGACACTAAATCAACCGAGGAACACGAAATGTCCGAAATCAAGCGCCTCAAGTACTGCGTCAACAACGAATGGCTGTCTTCGAGCACCAGCAAGTACATGCCGGTCATGAACCCGAGTCTGGGCACCCAGATCGCCGAAACACCCTGCTGCACGCAGAGCGAAGTTGACGCCGCGGTGCAGGCCGCCGCCGCGGCCTTCCCGGAGTGGTCGAACACCCCGATCCCGCAGCGCATCCAGCTGATGTTCCGCTTCAAGGCCCTGCTCGACAAGAACCTTGAGGAACTGACCGTGCTGCTCGCCACGGAGATGGGTAAGGTCATCGCCGAAGCCAAGGGCGACGTGCTCAAGGCAATCGAAGTCGTCGAATGCGCTTGCGCCTCGCATTACCTGATGCAGGGCGACACCTGCATGAACGTCGCTACCGGCTATGACACCGTCTCGTACCGCGAGCCGCTCGGCGTCTTCGTCGGCATCGCGCCGTACAACTTCCCGGCGATGATCCCGATGGGCTGGATGCTGCCCTTCTGCATCACCACCGGCAACACCTTTGTCCTCAAGGCCGCGTCGATGGTGCCGCAGACCTCGATGCGCATGCTCGAACTGCTGATCGAGGCCGGCCTGCCCAAGGGCGTGGTCAACCTCGTCACCTGCTCGCGCGTCGAAGCCGACTCGCTGCTCACCAACCCGCTGGTCAAGGGCGTCACCTTCGTCGGCTCGACCTCGGTCGGCCTGCACATCTATCAGACCGCCGCCTCCGCCGGCAAGCGCGTGCAGGCCCTGTGCGAAGCCAAGAACCATGCCCTGGTGCTCGAAGACTGCGTGCTCGAGCGCACCGTTGCCGGCATCATCAACTCAACCTACGGCTGCGCCGGTCAGCGCTGCATGGCCCTGCCGGTGGTTTGCGTGCAGGAGTCGATCGCTGACGAATTCGTCGCGCTGCTCAAGAAGAAGGCGCAGGAGCTCAAGATCGGCCCGGCCTACCTCACCGATTCGCAACTCGGCCCGCTGGTTTCGGCGGCACAGAAGCAGTCGGTCGAGGACTGGATCGCCCGCGGCGTCGAGGAAGGCGCCGAACTCATCCTCGACGGACGCGGCGTCAAGGTTCCGGGTTATGAAAACGGCTTCTTCGTCGGCCCGACCATCTTCGATCACGTCAAACCGGGTCATGCCATCGGCAACGACGAAATTTTCGGGCCGGTGACCAGCATCAAGCGCGTCAAGGGCTTCGAAGACGGTCTGGAAATCATGAATGCCAACCGCTTCGCCAACGGCTCGTGCATCTACACGAGCTCCGGCCGCCATGCCCGCGAGTTCGC
>CAZHFS010000261.1:0-4640 GCA_964531885.1 uncultured Propionivibrio sp. | reverse complement strand
TCAGTACGCCGTTGGCGTCGGGCCGGCGGCGTCGGCGTCTTCCGGCCAGCGGTTCTCGAACAGTACTTGGGAAAGCGGCAGGCGTTTGCCCCAGCCGGCGTCCTCGAACATTGGGCGCGGGTAGAAGGCCGGGACGCGGCCGATGCACAGGATGCCCAGCGGGCGGGCGCCGTCGGGCAGGCCGAGCAGGGCAGCAAGCTTTTCCGGGGCGAAAAAGGACACCCAGCCCAGGCCAATGCCTTCGGCACGGGCCGCCAGCCACATGTTCTGGATGGCGCAACCGACCGAGGCGACGTCCATCTCGGGCAGCAGGCGGCGGCCGACGAGGTGCTTCTCGCGCCCGGGCATCAGGGTCACGACCAGGAGCTCGGCGCATTCGCGGATTCCTTCGATCTTGACCCCGAGAAATTCTTCCTTGCGTGAGGGCAAAGCCTCGGCGGTGGCCAGGCGCTCGGCCTCGACGAGGGCGTGCATCCGGGCGCGCAGGTCGGCATCGGTGATGCGCAGGAAGCGCCAGGGCTGCATATAGCCGACCGAGGGCGCGAGGTGGGCGGCTTCGACGAGCCGCTCAAGCAGTCCGGTGGGGAGCGGTTCGGCCTCGGCGGCGGGGACGAAGTGACGCATGTCGCGGCGCTCGCGCAGGGCGCGCCAGAGGGCGGCAATTTCGGCGTCGCTGTAGCGGGGATCAGGCGTGCTCGGGCTCATGGTCGCTTCCTTCACAGGAACAGGCGGGCGGTCGCCTGCGGGTTGGAGGGGAAATACAGGTGCATGTAGCTGGCGGTGAGGCGTTCGCGGCGATAGACCGCTTCGCCGGTACGGCCGGCCGGATGCACCGAGGTACACAGAGGGGTGAGCGGCGTTTCGCTCTTCGAATAGTGGAAGGTGTGGCCGCGCAGGCGGCCTTCGGGCAAATCGACTTCCTGCAGCCCGAGTCCGGAAAGGCGCTTTTGCATCACCACCCGGCCGGGCAGCAGGCCGGCGAGCGGGAACTCACGGCCCTCGCCGTCGACGAGAGCTTCAAACAGGCTCATCAAGCCCCCACATTCGGCGAGCAGCGGTTTGCCGGCGTCGACGTGGCCTCTGAGTGAGGCCCACAACGGACCTTGGGTCGCGAGTTGGGCAGCGTGCAGTTCAGGGTAGCCGCCGGGGAGCCAGATGGCGTCGCAGGGGGGCAGCGCGTCGCCGGCGAGCGGGGAAAAATCGACGAGGGTGGCGCCGAGCGTGCGCAGGCAGTCGACGTTGGCCGGGTACTGGAAGCAGTAGGCCGCGTCGCGGGCGACGGCGATGGTCTTGCCGTGCAACAGCGGTTCGCTGGGCGCGGGTGAGGGGACGGCGAAGTCCACGGCGGGTGGTAGCGCGGCCGCGGCTGTTGGCGCGAGCAGGTCGGCCATGCGTTCGATGCGCTGTACCAGGTCGTCGATCTCGGCTGCAGGCAGGAGGCCCAGGTGGCGTTCGGGCAGCGCGGCGTCGATTGAGCGCGGCAAATGACCGTACCAGGCGATTCCTTCGGGCAGGCTGGCGGCAAGCATCTCGGCATGGCGCGCGCTGCCGACCCGGTTGGCAAGCACGGCGGCAAGCGGTGTGCCGGGGCGGTAGTGCTTGAGGCCGTGGGCGATGGCGCCAAAGGTGCCGGCCATGGCCCCGCCATCGATCACCGCCAGGATCGGCAGGCCGAGGCGCATGGCCAGGTCAGCAGCGGTCGGTTCGCCGTCATAAAGGCCCATCACTCCTTCAACGAGGATCAGGTCGGCGTCGGCGGCGGCAGCAGCGAGGCGGCGGCGGGCATCGGCTTCGCCGCACATCCACAGGTCAAGGTTGTAACAGGGGGCGCCGCTGGCGATGGCGTGGATCTGCGGGTCGAGGAAGTCGGGGCCGCACTTGAACACGCGCACGCGCCGGCCGAGCCGGGTGTGCAGGCGGGCGAGCGCGGCGACGACGGTGGTCTTGCCCTGGCCGGAAGCCGGCGCGGCGACGAGCAGGGCGGGGCAGGTGGGCATGTTTACCACTCCAGCCCGGGCATGGCCGGTACGCCGGCCTGGAAGGCGTGCTTGAGCATGCCCATCTCGGTGACCGTGTCGGCGGCGTCGATCAGCGCGGTGGGGGCGGCGCGGCCGGTGACGATCACGTGCTGCTGGCGCGGGCGCGCAGCGAAGGCGGCGAGCACGGTGGACAGTTCCAGCCAGCCGTATTTGAAAGCGTAGGTCATCTCGTCAAGGACCACGAGATCGATCGCCGGGTCAGCCAGCTGGCCTGCCGCGATGGCCCAGGCAGCCTGTGCTGCTGCGGCATCGCGCGCGGCGTCCTGGGTCTCCCAGGTGAAGCCTTCGCCGGAGACATGCCAGGCGAGGCGCCCCGGCTCGCGCTGGGCGAAGGCGCGGAAGAAGGCTTCCTCGCCGGTGTCGGTACGTCCCTTGACGAACTGCACGACGGCGACGCGCTGGCTGTGCCCGAGCGCACGCGCCACCACGCCGAAGGCCGCCGAGGACTTGCCCTTGCCGTTACCTGTATTGACGACCAGAACGCCACGTGCGTCCTGGGCCGCGGCGATGCGTGCGTCGATCACGGCCTTTTTGCGGACCATGCGGGCGGTGTGGCGGGTGTCTTGATCACTCATCGGGGGCTTTCGGGCAAAAAATGTTAACCACAACGGGCACGAAGGGCACAACGAAAAAACGTGAAAAGCAAAACGGGAAAAACGGAGGCGCAAACTCGATCAAGGTTTTCGTCGTGTTCGTTGTGGTTATCCTGTTTTTTACTTTGGCACGAAGCTCACATAGCCGCCGCTTTCGAAGGCGTGCAGCGGATAGTCGTAGAGCAGCGAAAGGCGCTCGGCGGTCAGCAGTTCGCTGACCGGTCCGAACTCGCAGTGGCCTTCACCATCGAGCAGCAGGGCGAAATCGCAGTAGCGGTGGGCGAGCGCCGGGTCGTGCAGCACCATGATCACACCGGCACCGCCCTGGGCGGCGGTGGCGAAAAGGTCGAGCACGGCGATCTGATGCTTGAGGTCGAGATGGGCGAGCGGTTCGTCGAGCAGCATCAGCGGGGCCTCCTGTGCCAGCAGGGTGGCGATGGCCACGCGCTGCCGCTCGCCGCCAGAGAGGCTCTGTACGTCGCGCTGCTCGAACGCGGCAAGATCGACGGCAGCGAGCGCGGCGCGGACGATGCGTGCGTCGTTTTCACTCTCCCAGCCCCAGCGTTCGAGGTGTGGGTGGCGGCCGACGAGGGTCGTTTCCAGCACCGTGGCGCTGAAAGCATCGACCCGCGTTTGCGGCAGCCAGCCGCGCAGGCGAGCGCTCTTGCGCGGCCCGAGCTGCTCGTAAGCCTGGCCGGCAAGCTCAAGGTGCCCGGCCAGGGGGGCGCGCAAGCCGGCAAGTACGGAGAGGAGGGTCGACTTGCCTGCCCCGTTGCGGCCAACGATGGCTAGGCGTTGCCCGGCGTGCAGCTCAAAATCGAGCGCACGGCAGAACGTGCGTGCGCCGATGCCAACGTGCAGTTGGCGCGCGGCGATGAGTGGGGTGCTTGAGGCGCTCATGCGCGTCCTCCCCGGCTGTCGCGGGCGAGCAGGATCAGAAAGACTGGAACGCCGATGAGCGCGGTGAGCACGCCGACCGGCAGTTGTTGCGGTGCGGCGATGCTGCGCGCGAGGGTGTCTGCAACGGTAAGCAGGCTGCCGCCGGCCAGCGCGGCGGCGGGCAGGAGCAGGCGCTGGTCGTTGCCGACTGCGAGGCGGACGAGGTGCGGCACGATTAGTCCGATAAATCCGACCGAACCGCTCTGGGTCACCGCAGCGGCGGTGGCCAGCGAAGCGCCGAGGAAAACCCCGCGGCGCAGGCGGACGACATCAACGCCGAGTGACAGGGCGAGGTCGGCGCCACGCGCGAGAATGTTGAGCTCGCGGGCGAAGGGCAAGGCGAGGCCGAGGACGGCCAGCAGGGCGAGCAGCGCAAAGCGCGGGTCGCCGGCCTGGGCAAGGTCGCCCATCAGCCAGAACACCATGCCGCGCAATTTGTTGTCAGGGGCGATGGAGAGCAACAGGGCGACCAATGCCCCGCAGCCGGCGGCGACAATGACGCCGGTAAGCAGCAGGCGGGTCTGCGTCCAGCTGCCGTCGCCATGGGCCAGGCCGAAGACGACCACCATGGCCGCGAGCGCGCCGGCGAACGCCGCGCCGTGCACGCCGAGGCTGGCGAAACCGAACAGGATGGCGGTGAGGGCGCCGACACTGGCGCCGCCGCTGATGCCGAGCACGTAGGGGTCGGCGAGCGGATTGCGCAGCAGGACTTGCAGCAGCGCGCCGGCCAGGGCGAGCAGCCCGCCGCAGGCGAAGCCGGCAAGCGCGCGCGGCAGGCGCAGGTTGAGCACGATATCGGTGTGCGTGCCGGCATCCCCGCCGAACAGCGCGACACCAACCGAGGCGAGGGGAACCGGGACGCTGCCCACCGCGAGGGCCAGCGCCAGGCTCAGGAACGCCAGCCCGGTGAGGGTGGCGAGGATGAGCAGGGCGCGGCGGCGGGTGGGCATGGCGGCTTATTTTGGCTGATAACGCACGCCGACGAAGACAGTGCGGCCAGGCGTTTCGTAGTCACGCTTGAGCTCGTACTCCTTGTCGAACAGGTTGCCGACGCGGGCGAAGAGCGAGA
>CAZHFS010000260.1:0-4668 GCA_964531885.1 uncultured Propionivibrio sp. | reverse complement strand
GACATGGTGTCGTGCTCGACTCGGCGCAAACTTTCACGCACCTGCTTGGCATAAATCTGCCCGGCTTCGGACAGCGTGACACGCTTCTTGATGCGATTAAAAAGGCGGACCCCGAGATAGTCCTCGAGCGAGGCAATCTGTCGACAGACCGCACTCTGCGTGAGCGACAGTTCTTCCGCCGCACGAGTGAAGCTCTGATGGCGCGCCGCCGTCTCGAAAGCGACCAGCAACTCAAGCCCAGGGATTCGTCTTCTCATCTACTTGGTTCCATATCAGAACAATATTATAACCAATGATCGTTTGCATATACACCCAAAGGCTACAAGAATGGGCATTGCGTAATGCGCAACTCATTCGGACGCAAAATTAAATGACCAACCAGCACCAACTTCAACAACCCCACATGCAGCACGCAGCACCTCCCGTGGCCGGATCAGCCCCGGAAAGCCTGGAGCGAAACATGGACAACCCAACCGTCATCCTTGGTGTCATCGGCTCGGACTGTCACGCCGTCGGCAACAAGATCATCGAAAACGCACTGAGCCGCGAAGGCATCAACGTCGTCAACCTGGGTGTCATGGTCAGCCAGGACGAGTTCATTGATGCGGCCATCGAAACCGGCGCCCGCGCCATCCTCGTCTCCTCGATCTACGGCCACGGCGAGATCGACTGCGACGGACTGCGCGGCCGCTGCCTCGAACGCGGCCTTGACCGGATTTTACTCTACGTCGGCGGCAATCTGGTGATCGGCAAGCGCGACTTTAGCGAGGTTGAAGTCCTCTTCAAGGGCATGGGCTACGACCGCGTCTTTGCCCCCTCGGTGGACCTCGGCGACGTCGCTCAAATGCTTAAACAGGATATCGCTGCCCGCTCATGAGCGTCGTCGCCATCGACATCGGCTCGACCTGGACCAAAGGCGCCAGGTTCGAGGTCGAACCGGACTCTGATCGCGTCAGCATCGCTGCACGCGCCGCGCGTCCGACCACGGTCGACAATCTGGCTGACGCATTCTTTGCCGTCCTCGAGGAACTCGTCGAAGGGGATGCCCTGGCACAAATCGCCGCCGGCACCCTCCAACTCGAATACTCCTCGTCAGCCAAGGGCGGACTCGCCGTGGCGGCGATCGGTCTGGTCCCCGAAGTCACCCTGGAAATCGGCAAGACCGCCGCGCAATCGGCCGGCGCCAAGCTGACCCAGGTCTTCTCGTACCGTCTGACGCGCCGGGACATCGCCGGCCTCGAAGCCTCGCCACCCGACATCCTGCTCTTCGCGGGCGGTACCGACGGTGGCAATAGCGAGTACATCCTGGCCAACGCCGAGGCCATTGCCGCCTCAAAAATCGACTGCGAAATCGTCTTTGCCGGCAACCGCGCCGTCGCCGACGATGTCGCCGAGATACTGGCCGGCAAACGCCTGCGCATCGTCGACAATCTGCTGCCCAGCTTCACCGAGCCCAACCCGGAACCGGCACGTGACGCGATCCGCGCCATCTTTCTTGACACCATCGTCAAGGGCAAGGGGCTCGATCGCATCATGCAGGCCACCGGCGCCGAACCAGTGCCCACGCCCTACGCCGTGTTCGAGTACGTGCGTGCTATCCACGAGCACGTGCCGGAGTGGCAGGACTTCATGCTGTTCGACATGGGGGGCGCGACGACCGACGTTTACTCGGCACACCGCGAGGTCACCGAGGTCGGAACCGTCCTGCGCGGACTGCCCGAACCCGAAATCAAGCGTACCGTCGAGGGCGACCTCGGCATGCGCGTTTCGGCGGAAGCAACAGCCCACGTTGGTGGCAGCGCGTATGCCGCAGCCCTGGCGGCACAGGGGGTCACTGAGTCCCAGCTCAAGGCGCACGCCGCGATGCTCACCCAGGCACCCGACTTCCTGCCCTGCTCGAACGAGGACAAGTCCCTGGACACGCTCCTGGCCGGCCTGTGCGTCGGCCATGCGGCAGCGCGTCACGTCGGCCGCTGGCTGCCGGTATTCACCCCGGAGGGTGAAGTCCAGGTGCAGACCGGACGCAACCTGACCCATGTCGGCAAGATCATCGGCTCGGGCGGCTGGCTGTCGCGCGCCGCCGATTTCGAGCCGGCGGACTGGTTTGCAGCGCATGCCATCGACGCCCGCGGACGTCGAGTACTCATGCCACATAACTTTGCTTACTTCCGCGACGAACAGTATCTCTTCCCACTGCTCGCCAACCTGGCACGCACCTGCCCGCGCGCTGCCGCGCGCGCCGGCATCGAGCTGCTCGCCGCCAACGACACAAGGAAATAATCATGTCCCTGCGTAACAAGAAATTGACCATTGACGAGTTCCAGCAGGAACGCGCCGAAGTCATGACCACCTGGCCAACCGGCGAAGGCGTCGACTTCGAGGACGGCGTCCGCTACCAGCTGGGTCTGCCCGAAACGAAACGCTTCTCCAGCGTCCTGGCCCGTGCCGTACAGGAAAACAAGACGTTATGCCAGCCGCGCGCCGGGGTTGCCCTGGTCGATGAGCACATCAAGCTCCTGCAGTTCCTCGAAGACTCCTGCGACCTGCTGCCCTCGACGATCGACGCCTACACCCGTCTCAACCACTACGAGAAAGCCGCCGAAGGGATCGAGCGCTCGCTCGCGGCCGGCACCTCGCTGCTGAACGGCTTTCCGGCGGTCAATCACGGCCTCGCCGAGTGCCGCCGCGTCGTCGAAGCGCTGAAAAAGCCGGTCCAGGTTCGCCACGGCACGCCGGACGCCCGCCTGCTTGGTGAAATCACCCTCGCTGCCGGGTTCTCCGCCTACGAAGGTGGCGGCATCTCGTACAACATCCCGTACGCCAAAAAGGTGCCGCTCGAGCGTTCGATTCGCCACTGGCAGTACTGCGACCGCCTCGTCGGCCTGTACGAAGAGCACGGCGTGCGCATCAACCGCGAACCGTTCGGCCCGCTCTCGGGCACGCTTGTCCCGCCGTTCATCTCGCACAGCGTGGCGATCATCGAAGGCCTGCTGGCCCTCGAACAGGGCTGCAAGTGCATCACCCTGGGCTACGGTCAGGCCGGCAACATCGTGCAGGACATCGCCGCGATCCGTTCGTTGCGCGAACTCGGCGACGAATTTTTCCAGGCCGCCGGATACACCGACTATGCGCTGTCGACCGTCTTCCACCAGTGGATGGGCGGCTTCCCCGAAAATGAATCGATGGCCTACGCCGTGATCGGCTGGGGCAGCGCCATGGCCGCGCTCTCGGGGGCGACCAAGGTCATCGTCAAGACCCCGCACGAAGCGAGCGGCATTCCGACCAAGGAAGCCAACAAGCAAGGTCTCGACGCCACCCGCCAGATGCTCAACATGGTGCGCGAGCAGGCGTTCCCGGCCAGTCCGACCCTCGAAATGGAAATCGAACTGATCAAACGCGAAGTGCGCGCCGTACTGGCCAAGGTCTTCGAACTCGGCGAGGGCGATGTAGCGGTTGGCGCCGTGCGCGCCTTCGAGGCAGGCGTCCTTGACGTGCCTTTCGCTCCGGCCGCCTGCAACGCCGGCAAGCTCCTGCCAGTTCGCGACAACGAAGGCGCCGTACGCATCTTCGAACCGGGCCGCGTGCCGCTGCCCGACGACGTAATGACTTACCACCGCGACAAGATCGCCGAACGCGCCCGCGCCGAAAACCGCGCCCCTGCGTTCCAGATGGTTGTCGATGACATCTATGCCATTTCCAAGAGCAAACTGATCGGGAGACCGCGATGAAAATTACCCAGGCCCTGTTTGTAGCCGGCTATTCCTCCTTCTACTTCGACGACCAGAAGGCCATCAAGGCCGGCGCAGGTCAGGACGGCTTCGTCTATGTCGGCAACACGCTCACCCCGGGGTTCCGCGAAATCCGCCAGGCGGGCGAATGCGTCTCGATCCTGCTCGTTCTTGAGAACGGTGCCGTGGCCGTCGGCGATTGCGCCGCGGTGCAGTACTCGGGTGCTGGCGGCCGTGACCCACTGTTCCTGGCCAAAGCATTCGTGCCCTTCCTTGAGCAGAACCTCAAATCGCGCCTGGAAGGCCTCGACGTATCGACCTTCCTGGCCAACGCACGCCACTTCGACACGCTCGAGATCGACGGCACCCGCCTGCACACCGCGATCCGCTACGGCGTAACGCAAGCCCTGCTCGACGCCACCGCCAAATCGCGCCAGATCACCAAGGCCGAAGTCATCCTCGACGAATACCAGCTGCCGCTGATCGCCGAGCCGATCCCGCTTTTTGGCCAGAGCGGCGACGACCGCTACACCGCAGTCGACAAGATGCTGCTCAAGGGCGTCGATGCGCTGCCCCACGGGCTGATCAACAACGTCCCCGATAAGCTCGGCTACAAGGGCGAGAAACTCGAGGAATACATCCGCTGGCTGGTCGCCCGCGTCGAGAAGCTGCGCACCACGCCCGACTACCGCCCCTGCCTGCACATCGATGTGTACGGCACGATCGGCCTGATCTTCGATCAGGACGCCAAGCGCGTTGCCGACTATCTGGCAGGACTGGAGAAGGCCGCTGGCCCGCTGCAGCTCTACATCGAAGGCCCGGTCGATGCCGGCAGCAAGGACGCCCAGATCGAAGAGCTTGGCAAGATCATGCGCCACTTGAAGGCCATGGGCTCGCCGGTCAAGATCGTCGCCGACGAGTGGTGCAACACCTACGAGGA
>CAZHFS010000259.1:911-4675 GCA_964531885.1 uncultured Propionivibrio sp. | reverse complement strand
TTCAAGGAGAACCCCATGAGCAAGGCAATCCCCGCAACGCCGGGCGCAGCACAGGGCATCACGCAGCAGGAAATCGACCAGCGCGTGTTCGATCTCTATGACGAATACTGTCATGGGCGCATCAGCCGGCGTGAGTTCCTGTCCCGGGCAGCGGCCGTGGCGGTGGTCGGTGGTTCCGGGCTGGCGATGGCCGAAGCGCTGCTCCCCCGTTATGCCAATGCGCAGACGATCTCCTTTACCGACAACCGGCTCAAGGGAACGTACGTCACCTATCCCTCGCCGGGCGGCAACTCCGGCACAATGCGGGGGTATCTGGTGCAGCCGGCCGGCAGCGGCCCGTTTCCTGCCGTGCTGGTGGTACATGAAAACCGTGGCCTCAATCCTTACATCGAGGACGTGGCGCGGCGCCTGGCCGTTGCCGGCTTCCTCGCGCTGGCGCCGGACGGCCTGTATCCGCTGGGTGGCTATCCAGGCAATGACGATGACGGCCGGGCCCTGCAGGCCAAGCTCGACCAGGCCAAACTGCGTACCGATCTCCTCAACAGTGCGCGATTCCTCAAGGCACATGAACTGTCTACCCGCAAACTCGGCGTTACCGGCTTTTGCTATGGCGGGGGCATCGTGAATTATCTGGCCGCGACACTCGGCGCCGACATGCAGGCCGGTGTGCCGTACTACGGCGTGGCGGCTGACACCGCCAGCGTGGCCAACATCAAGGCGCCGCTGGTCTGTCACCTGGCCGAGCATGATGAGCGCATCAATTCGACGTATCCGGCCTTCGAGGCGGCCTTGCAGGCGGCGGCTGTCGATTACCAGATTCACCGCTACCCGGGCACGCAGCATGGCTTCCACAACGACTCGACGCCACGTTACGACGCCGAAGCCGCCAAACTGTCGTGGGAGCGCACCCTGGCCCACTTCCGCAGGCATCTGGCCTGAACCCGCGCGCCGGGTGTTCGGGGGAGCAATGTCTGCCAAGCAAAAGGGGGATCTGCGGTCGATTGCGTGGCTGCTCGCGGCGCCGGCATTGCTGGCTCTCGGTGCCGGTCTCGTCTGTGCGCCGGGCAATTGTCAGCCAGGCGCCTTCGATGTCCTCGGCTTGCGCCTAGCGGCACAGGCCCATGCACCGCTGGCTGACGGCATCTTCCGTGGCCTTACCTGGGCCGGTTCGATCCTGGTGCTCGCGCCGCTGGCGCTTGTGCAGGCCGGCCTGGCCTGGCGGCGCCTGCGCCATGTCCGAGCCCTTTTTCTGCCGGTGGCGCTGGCTGGGGCGTCGCTGATGGCCTATGCCGCCAAGCACCTCATCGGACGCGAACGCCCCGCCGTGGCTGCGCTGATCGACATGCCTGCCGATGCCAGCTTCCCCAGTGCCCATGCCTTGCAGATCACCGCCTTCGTCCTGGCCTGGCTGTGCGCTCCCGGGCGCGTTGGGCCAGTTGGCGGCATGCCCTCGGTACTGGGGGGCCTGGCCATCGTTTTGGTGGCCTGGTCGCGTGTGCATTTGCAGGTCCACTATCCGACCGACATTCTCTTTGGCCTGGCGGCAGGGGCAGTCTGGGTTCTTGCCCTGCGCCGGCTCCCGATCTGGACGGCCCGCGCATGAGACACAAATTCCTCGGCATCGGCGAACCCGGCTATCACCCGGTGAAAAAAATCCGGACGATCGTGTCCGGCCTGCGCTACGCGATCGTCTACGACTGGTCGGTAACCTGGAAACTGGTGGTATCCGCCGTGGTCATTGCCCTGGCCTTCCTGTTCCGGGCCTGGATCGACGTGCTGCTGATCCTGCTGGTCACTGCCTTCGTGCTGGTGGCGGAAATCTTCAACAGCGCGATCGAGGCACTGTGCGACTTCGTCGAAACCCGCGAGAACCCGAAGATCAAGGTGATCAAGGACATGGCCGCCGCCGCGGTGGGCATCGCCATGGTGGCCTGGCTGGGCGTCATCGTCGTCGAAGTGAGCGAATTGCTGCACGCTTTTTCCGGCGGGCCCGCCCAGCAACCATAGCGCCCGCGTTCGGGGCCGCATTCCAGATGTGGTTTCAGGCGCGGGCTCGCGCCGCCTTTACACAGTGAGGGCGCGGGGCTAGCCTGAGGGTGTCGATGTGTCCGGTGGCGGGGATATCGTATGCATACGCCCGACCTGAATGTCGCCCTGCATCCTCCCGAAGCCGTGCTGCACATGCTCGGCAGCCGGAGGGAGGGGCTTGCCGAAGCCGAGGTGCGCCACCGCTTGCAGGAGTTCGGGCCGAACCGGGTCGAGGCCGCGGTCAAGGCGCCCCTGTGGCTGACCTTGCTGCGCGAGTTTTGCCACTTCTTTGCCCTCATCCTCTGGTTGGCCGCCGGGCTTGCTTTTGTCGCCGAGCACTATGAGCCGGGGCAGGGCATGGCCACCCTGGGCCTGGCCATTATCGGGGTCATTCTGGTCAACGGCGGTTTCTCGTTCTGGCAGGCGTACCGGGCCGAGCAGGCGCTTGCCGCCTTGCGCCTGATGCTGCCGCAACGGGTGAGCGTCCGGCGCGCCGGACAAAGCCTGGAAATCGAATCCGAAGGGCTGGTGCCGGGCGACATCGTGCTGCTCGCCGAAGGGGCCAAAGTGCCCGCCGATTGCCGCATCCTGGAGAGCTGGGGCGTACGCGTGAACATGGCCGCGCTCACCGGCGAGTCGCGACCCAAGGCGCGCAGCGCCGAGAGCGCAGCGGCGGGGAGCGACCCCCTGGCTGCCGCCGGGCTGCTCTTTGCGGGTACGCTGATCGTTGCCGGGGAGTGCAGCGCCGTCATTTTCGCCACGGGAATGCACACCGAATTCGGGCGCATCGCGCACCTGACCCAGACCGCCGGCGAGGCCGAATCGCCGCTGCAGAAGGAAATCCGCCGGGTTTCGCGGCTGGTGGCCCTGCTGGCCCTCGGACTCGGCGTCCTGTTCTTCCTCATCGGGATGGGCGTCGGGCTGCCGTTCTGGGCCAACTTCATGTTCGCCATCGGCATTATCGTGGCCAATGTGCCGGAAGGTCTCTTGCCCACGGTGACGCTCTCGCTGGCGCTGGCCACCCAGCGCATGGCCCGGCGCAACGCGCTGGTGCGCCACCTGCCGGCGGTTGAGACGCTGGGCAGCGCCACGCTCATCCTCACCGACAAGACGGGTACCCTGACCCAGAACTGCATGACCGTACGCGAGTATTTCGTGGCCGGGCGCCATCACCTTGCGGCCAAACACTGGCCGCGCAGCCGCGACCTGCACCTGCGTGCCGTGGCCCGTTTCTGCCACAGCCTGAAGTTCACCAACGGCGAGCCAAAGGGCGACCCGATGGAAGTCGCCCTCTGGCAGTTTGCCGGCAAGATGCCCGAGTTTGGGCAATGGCAGGGTGAGATTGCCTTCGATGCCGAGCGACGGCGCATGTCGGTCATTACCCGTGCCGAGGACGGGCAAGGCTTTCTGTGGTGCAAGGGCGCGCCTGAAGTGATCATGCCGCTGTGCGCCCACTGGAGCGAGGGCGACGTCAGTCGCCCGTTCGATACCGAAGCACAGGACGTTTTTCAGCGCGCCCATGAAGACATGGCGGATCGCGGCCTGCGGGTGCTGGCCCTGGCCTGGAAACCGCTGGCGGCGGTTCCCGCGTCGCCCGATGCCGGGTTGGAGCAGGGGATGGTGTTGTGTGGGCTGATCGGGCTCGACGATCCCCCGCGCCCGGACGTGCATGAAGCCGTCCTGCGCTGCCATTCAGATCGGAAGAGCGTCGTGTAGGGAAAGAGTGTGCCTCTATG
>CAZHFS010000259.1:0-901 GCA_964531885.1 uncultured Propionivibrio sp. | reverse complement strand
ACCACCCGCATACCGCGCTGGCCCTGGCGCGCCAGATCGACATCGTCCGCACGCCGGATCCGGTTGTACTCACCGGCGATAAGCTGCGCAGCATGAGCCCGGCGGCACTGCAACTCGCGCTCGATGCGCCGGAAGTGCTGATCGCCCGCGTCACCGCCGAGCAGAAGATGCGGGTGGTGCAGGCGGCGCAGCGCAAGGGGGAAATCGTTGCCGTCACCGGCGACGGGGTCAACGATGCGCCGGCCCTCAAGACGGCTGACATCGGCATTGCCATGGGGCGTTCGGGCACCGACGTGGCCCGCGAGTCAGCCGACATCGTCCTGCTCGACGACCACTTCGCCACCATCGTCAGCGCCATCGAGGAAGGGCGGGCAGTGTTCGAGAACATCCGCAAGTTCCTCACCTACATCCTCACCTCCAACATCCCCGAGCTCATTCCCTACCTCGCGTTCGTGCTGCTACGCATCCCCTTGCCGCTCACCGTAATCCAGATCCTCGCCGTCGATCTCGGGACCGACATGCTGCCCGCGCTGGCACTCGGCGCGGAAAAACCGCATGCCGACGTGATGAACCGCCCTCCGCGTGCGCGCAGCGAACGCCTGCTTTCCTGGCCGCTCCTGGCGCGCGCCTACCTTTTCCTCGGCCCGCTCGAGGCGCTCGGGGCGATGTTGGCGTTCTTTTTCGTGTTGCAGGCGGGCGGCTGGCAGTTCGGCGACATGCCGGCAGCGACCGATCCCCTCTACCTGCAGGCCACCACGGCCTGCTTTGCCGCCATCGTGCTCGGGCAGATGGTCAACGTCTTTGTGTGCCGCCATCCACAGCTCCCCGCCTGGCATTTCTCGCTGCGCGAAAATCCCTTGCTGCTCATTGGGCTGGCGAGCGAGGCCGTCCTGCTGCTCTT
>CAZHFS010000258.1:0-4675 GCA_964531885.1 uncultured Propionivibrio sp. | reverse complement strand
ACCCTGGTCTTCTCGTTCTCGCCGCTCGAAGACCCGTCGGTCTATGAGCGGATGTTCGACCCCTTCGTGAAATACCTCTCACAGTGCACCAGCAAGAAGACTGTGTTTTTCTCGGTGCAGTCCAACTCAGCGCAGATCGAGGCCATGCGCTCGGGGCGCCTGCATCTGGCGTTCTTCTCCACCGGCACCACCAACTACGCGGTCAACATCGCTGGCGCCGTGCCGTTTGCCATTCGCGCGGACAACACCGGACCGCACGGTTTCAATCTCTACCTCATCGTGCGCAAAGACAGTGGCATTCAGACGATAGCCGACCTTAAGGGCAAGAAGGTGGCCCACGCCTCGCCGTCGTCGACCTCCGGCAACGCCGTGCCGCGCGCGCTCTTCCCCTCGCTCGGCGCCACTCCGGACAAGGATTACCAGGTTCTCTATTCGGGCAAGCACGACCAGTCGATCATGGGTGTGCGCTCGGGCGACTACGACGCGGCTCCCGTGGCTTCGGACATCTTTCACCAGATGGCCAAGCGCGGCGTGATCAAGGAAGACGACTTCCGCATCATCTACAAGAGCGAGAAGTTCCCGGTCAATTCGCTGGCGTACGCGCATGACCTCGAGCCCAAGCTGCGCGACACCATCGTCAAATGCGTACTTGATTACAAGTTCGACGAGGGACTCTCCAAAGGCATGGAAAACGCCACCCACTTTGCCCCGATCACCTACCAGAAGGACTGGAAGATCGTGCGTCAGGTCGGCGAAGCGGCCGGCGAAAGCTACGGCCGCGCTGGCTATGAGAAGGAAAAAGCCAAGGAAGACGCGGCACGCGCCAAGAAAGCCCAATAATCTCGACCGGTCCGACGGCGGAATCCCTGCCACCGCCAACCTAAACCCCGGAGTCAAGCATGCCAAGAAAACCGTTTTTCACCCCCATTGCCAGCCTCGCCCTCCTGACCCTTGCCGGTCTGGCTGCCCCTGCGCTGGCGCAGGACACCTGCCCCAATCGCGGTGATCTTGACGCGATGTATTGCGACGCTGACAAGGATCTCGTCGCCGATGCGCCAACCGATCCCAAGAAATGGCGCAATCCGAACACGCTGGTCTTTGCTTTCACGCCGGTCGAAGACCCGTCGATCTACGAGAAGCTGTTCCAGCCCTTCATGGCCCACCTCACGCAGTGCGTGGGCAAGAAGACCGTCTTTTTCGCCGTGCAGTCCAACTCGGCCGAGATCGAAGCCATGCGTTCGGGGCGCCTGCACCTCGCTGCTTTCTCGACCGGCCCAACCACCTTCGCGGTCAACATCGCCGGCGCCGTACCTTTTGCCATCCGCGGTACCGAGAAAGGGCCGGAAGGCGTCTCGGTACAGATGATCGTGCGCAAGGACAGCCCGTACAAGACGCTGGCCGACCTCAAGGGCAAGAAGATCGCGCACACTTCGCCGTCATCGAATTCAGGCAATCTGGCACCGCGCGCCCTGTTCCCCGAACTGGGCCTCACGCCCGAGAAAGACTACCAGGTGGTCTATTCCGGCAAGCACGACCAGTCGGTGTTTGGCGTACGCTCGGGCGACTACGACGCCGCCCCGGTCGCCAGCGACGTGCTGCAGCACATGATCGAGCGCGGCGCGGTCAAGGCGGATGACTTCCGCACGCTCTACGTCAGCGAGAAATTCCCGACCGACGCCTACGCCTACGCGCACGACCTTGAGCCAAAGCTCGCGGCCAAGATCAAGGAGTGCTTCTACAGCTACCGCATCCCGCCGGAAATGGCCAAGGGCCTCGGCGGCGACCGCTTCCTGCCGGCCGAATACAAGAAGGACTGGGCACTGGTACGCCAGGTGGCCGTATCCGCCGGGCAGAACCTCGGCAACGCCGGTTACGAAGCCGAACGCAAGAAGGAAGAAGCCAAGGCCAAGAAGTAGGCCACCCCGTTTCGTTCCGGCCCCGCTCCCAACGCCGACATTGCGGGGCCGGTTTTTTATTCGTTTGCCGGGCCATCGCGCCTGGCCATGTGCAAGGGAAGCTGCATGAGCGCCGTGCTCCGCATCCAGGGTCTGGTCAAAGCCTATCGGCCTGGACACCCCGTGCTCAAGGGGATCGACCTCGATTTCGACAACCATGGCCTGACCGCCATCATCGGCCCGTCGGGGACCGGCAAATCCACCCTGGTGCGCGTCATCAACCGGCTCGTCGACCCGACCGAGGGCGCCATCCTCTTCAAAGGCATCGACCTCGCCAAGGTTGAAGGCCGCGCCTTGCGCGAGGCGCGCCGGCGCATCGGCATGGTCTTCCAGGAATACAACCTCGTCGAACGGCTCAGCGTGATGGAGAATCTGCTCACCGGCCGCCTTGGCTACGTGAGTCCGTTCAATGCCTGGCTGCGACGTTTTGACCCGGAGGACATCGCCCACGCCTTCGAACTGCTCGATACTGTTGGCCTCGCCAGCTTCGTGAACCAGCGTGCCGACGCCCTTTCCGGCGGCCAGCGCCAGCGCGTCGGCATCGCCCGCGCACTGATGCAACGTCCGGAGATGCTGCTCGCCGACGAACCAACGTCCTCGCTCGACCCCAAAACGTCGGTCGAAATCATGGAGCTCCTCAAGGCACAGGGCGAAACCAACAAAATCCCGGTCCTCGTGAACATCCACGACGTCGAACTGGCGCGCCGCTTTGCCGACCGCATCATCGGCATGACCGGTGGCCAGGTGGTCTTCGACGGCCCGCCCGAAAACCTCTCCGACGACCACCTGAAGCTGATCTACGGCGGCGAGGGCTGGCTGCAATGAACGCTCCGGCCACAGCGCCCGCCGCGACCACGCCCCCCGCTTGCGCCCCGTTCAAGAGCTCGCTCGGCGCCAAGCTGCTGTTCTGCGCCGTGTTCGCCTATGCGCTCTACGCCCTCGGCCAACTTGATTTTTCTTACGAGCGCTTCGTGCGCGGCCTCGACAACGGGGCGCGTTTCCTCGAACGCATGTTCCCGCCGAGCTACCGGCATTGGGACAACATCCTCACCGGTTTCATCGAAAGCCTGCAGATCGCGGCCCTGGCGACCTTCATCGGCGTCCTGGTTTCACTGCCCATCGCCATCCTCGGCGCACGCAACCTGATGCCCGCCTGGGCCACCTGGCCGGCGCGCCTCGTCGTCACCCTCTGCCGCGCCTTCAACCCGGTGATCGTGGCCATCATCTTCATCAAGGCCGTCGGCTTCGGTGCGCTGGCCGGGGTACTTGCCCTCGTCGTCGCGTCGATCGGCTTCGTTGGCAAACTGTTCATGGAAGCCATCGAGGAAATCTCGATGAAGCAGATCGAGGCCATCCGCGCCACCGGCGCACCGTTTGCCAGCGTCATCGTCTTCGGCGTACTGCCACAGGTCATGGGCCGCCTCGTCGGCTTCTGCACCTACCAACTCGATGCCAACCTGCGCAACTCGACCATGGTCGGCATCGTCGGCGCCGGCGGCATCGGCGGCGCCCTTTTCTCCGCCTTCCAGCGCTTCGAGTACGACTCCGTGCTCGCCATCCTGATCGTCATCATCGCCGTGGTCCTGCTCGGCGAAGTGCTCGCCAACCATGTCAAACGCCTCTTCAACGCCCGCGCCTAAGCCCGGACCTAGCCAGCCCCCCCGTCCGGACGCCCCCTCCGGCGGCGCGGTAACGCCAGTGGAAAGGCGCGTCTGGCAACGCCATACGCTGCGCGAAAAGCTCGCTCGCATGGCGCTGTGGCTGACTATCGGCCTCGCCGTGCTGGCCTCGATGAACAGCATCAACGTGATCTGGGAATTCCTCTGGGATGCCCCGGAGCAGATGCTCGACATGGGCCGCCGCATGTGGCCGCTCGATTTCGCCTATTACCCGGCCTCGGTGCACGCCGCGCTGCTCGAAACCTTCCATATCGCGACCTTGGGCACGCTGTTCTCGATGGTTTTCGCCCTGCCGCTCGCCGTGCTCGCGGCGCACAATCTCACCCCGCACAAGGGCATCAACCTCTTCGCCAAGGCCGTGCTCGTCGCTAGCCGCTCGGTCAACTCGCTGGTCTGGGCGCTGCTCTTCGTCGCCGTCTTCGGCCCCGGCCCGCTTGCCGGCACGGTGGCCATCGCCTGCCGCTCGGTCGGCTTCGTCGGCAAACTGCTCGGCGAAGCGCTGGAGGAAGTCCCGCGCGGCGGCATCGAGGCGCTCAAGGCCGCCGGCGCCACGCAGACGAGCCAGATCCTCTACGGCTACTGGCCGGCCGTCAAACCCGCCTTCTGGTCGATCATGCTCCTGCGCTGGGACATCAATGTGCGCGAATCCTCGGTGCTCGGCCTTGTCGGTGCCGGCGGCCTGGGCATGATCATGAACGCGGCGATCGACATGTTCCAGTGGGACCGCGTCGCTGTCATCCTGCTCACCATCTTCGCCGTTGTGGTCATCGGCGAAATCGTCATTACGGCCTTCCGTCGGCGCCTGATCTGAACCGGGGCGCCGCCGCCATCACCGGCGCCTTCCCCGGCACAACGCCCATTCGCGCGCAGCCTCTTGGCTTTTCAGCGTAGACGACGGATCATCCACGTTTTTGCCTACGCCGCGCATGCTAGACAATCCCTCGCCACCGCCGCCCCAGAACCCGCCCAGCTTTTCGCTGCTCGCACTGAGTGCGCCGGTGGCCATGGGCTATGTGCCGCTCGGCGCAGTTTTCGGTTTTC
>CAZHFS010000257.1:0-4689 GCA_964531885.1 uncultured Propionivibrio sp. | reverse complement strand
GGACGATCTCCATGACGTCCATGCCCGGCTGGACGACGCCGCCGACCGTGGTGATCTTTATGGTCTTGACGACGCCGGCGACGGGCGAGCGCACCGTGGTGCGTGCCAGCCGGTCTTCCATGGCGATGCTGGTGGCCGAGGTGCCGGCGAACTCGGCCTTGGCCTGTGCGAGTTCAGCCGAGGCATCGGATCGGAACTTGGCTGTGGCGCCGTCGAGCTTGCTGACGGCCTCCTGCAGGCTGGCTTCCAGCCTGGGCAGAGAGAGGCGGGTGGCTTCGAGTTCGCCACGGATGTCATTGGCCTGGCGTTCGAGGCGCAGGAGTTCGACGTCGGAGATGACTTGCTGCTTTGCCATTGGGCGGGTGAGAGTGACTTCCGAGCTGACGAGGCGGTAACTCTCGGCAAGCTGATTCGCCCGGGCGCGTTTCTCGATGAGTTCTTGCTGGCGTTGCTGGACTTGCTGTTGCAGCACGGCGCGAGTCGCCTCAAGCTCGTTCTGGCGGCGCAGGTAGAGGTTGAATTCCTCCTTGTACATGCCGGGGTTTTCGCGTTCGAGTTCGTGGTCGGTGACGAAGGGCTTGTCGCTCGCTTCGGCTTCAAGGCGGGCGATCTTGGCGCGCAGGGCATTGAATTTGGCCTTGGTCTCGCCAAGCGAGGAAGAAAACCGCGTGGGGTCGATGTTGAGCACAATCTGGTCGCGCTTGACGATGTCGCCAATCCTCACCGGGATGCCATTAACGATGCCGCCCTCCAGGTTCTGGATGACCTGAACCTGATTGCTTGGGATGACCTTACCCTCGCCGACGGTGACTTCTTCCAGTTCGGCGATGCTGGCCCAAATCCCAAGCAGAATGAACAAGGCCAAGGTTCCGCGCACGATCAGGAAGTTGATGCGTTGCGGACGCAGGAAAAAAGCCGCCAGCCGGTCGGGCATGTATTCGGCTTCGCTTTGCTGTTCGCGGGTGCTGGCACCCTCCGGGAAGAAAAATTTCAGGACCGTATTCCGGAGGCGCTGGAGGAGGGATGGGCTAGACATGGATCTTGCCTCCCGACAGGGCTTCGAGCACTTGTTGTTTCTCGCCATCGGCGACGATGCGCCCGTTGTCGAGCACGATCAGCCGATTGACCAGCGAGAGCAGCGAGGCGCGGTGGGTGACCAGAATCAGGGTATGGCGTTCGCTCAGGTAGTTTCCGAGGCGTGTCTTGAGGGTTTCTTCGGCGCGGTTGTCGAGCGAGTTGGTGGGCTCGTCGAGCATCAGCAGGGGCGGTTCCTTGATGAAGGCACGGGCAATGGCAATGGCTTGTCGTTGGCCGCCCGAGAGGGCCTCGCCTCGCTCGCCGATCTGCATGGCCAGCCCCTTGGGGTGTCGTGCGACGATCTCCATCACGCCACCCAGTTCGGCGGCTCGCAGCATCGCTGCGTCGTCGGCGAAGGGGCTGCCGAGCATAAGGTTGTCGCGCACCGAGCCGGAAAAGAGCAGAACGTCTTGCGGCACGTAGCCAATATGGTGACGGATGTCGGCAGGGTCGATTTCCTGCATGTCGAGTCCGTCGATCCAGATGGAACCCGAACTTGGCTGGTAGAGCCCGAGAATCAGCTTTTCGATGGTTGTTTTGCCCGAGCCGACCCGGCCGATGATGCCGACCCGTTCGCCAGCCCGGATGGCGAAAGAGACATTGCTCAGGGCGTCGACTTCCTGTCCCGGGTAGGCGAAGGATACGTTGCGAAATTCAATGTCGCCTTTGAAGTCAGGGCGATGAACGAAAGCCTTGGCGTGCGGACGTTCGACCGGTTGCTTCATGATCATGTCGATGCCCTGCAGGGCGGTTTTGACCTGGTACAGACGGGTAAGCAAGGCGGCGATTTGCGCGAACGGCATCAGGGCGCGCGAGACCAGCAGGCTGCAGGCGATTAACCCACCCACCGACACGTTGTGAGCTGAGATCTGGTAAACGCCGACGATGACCACGAGGACAACCGAGGCATTCTGGATGAAGGCAGACTGATGGGTGATGATCGACGATACCAGTTTGGAGGCCAGCCCCTGCTTGCCGATTTCGCCGATGGTTTGTTCCCAGGTGCGCTGGACGTTGCTTTCGGCGCAGAGCGCTTTGAGCGTGTCGATACCGCCCAGCGTTTCAATGAGCATCGCCTGCTTCTGCGAGGTGGCCTGCATCGTCCGGCTGACGAGCTCGGACAGTTTAGGTTGTAGCAGCACGCCGATGCCCACGGTGAGGGGAATGGCGATCAGCGGCACCAGCACGATCCAGCCGCCAACCCACCAGATGATGCCGAGAAAGAGCAGGGCGAACGGCATGTCGATCAGGGTGGAGATTGAGGCCGAAGTCATCATCTCCCGGAACCCCTCGAACTCGTGCAGGTTGTTGGCCAGGCGCCCGACCGAGCGGGGGCGGACAGCAGCCCGCAGGCCGAGAATCTGTTCAAAGATGCTCGACAGCAGGATGACGTCGATCTGCTTGCCCGCGACGTCGAGGAAGTATCCGCGCAGGTTGCGCATGATGAAATCGAAGACGTAGGCGATGCCGATACCGATGGCCAGGGTCCACAGCGTGACATACGCTTCGTTCGGAACCACCCGGTCGTAGACGTTCATGATGAACAGCGGCGAGAGGAGGGCGAACACGTTGATCAGGAAGGAGGCGATCAGCACCTCGGAGTAGAGGGGCCAGGCGTGTTTGAGAACGCCCCAGAACCAGTGATCATGGTGCGGGATCGCGCCGTGGGTCGAGTCTTTGGCGTACTTGAAACCGGGTTTGACATAGATGACGCCGCCGTCATAGAGCGCGGACAGTGCTTCGGTCGTCAGCGAAGTCTCGCCGCCACCTGATTCTGCTTGCAGCACCCCCCAGCGTTGCCGTTCGGCGTCATGGCTGAGCGCAATGCAGGCTTGCTGGTCCTTGAGTAGCAGAACGACCGGAAGCGTGTTGGGTGAGATCTCGTCCAGCGGGCGGCGCATGACACGGGCGGAAAGATCGGCGCGTGCTGCCGCCCGGACGAAGAGCTCAGGCGTCAGTTTGCCATTGTCGAGCGGCAGGCCGGACACCAGGGTTTCGGTCGAGAAGGGGTGTTGGTAGTAGTGCGTCAGGAGCGTCAGGCACTCCGCCAGGGCGTCAAACGGACGCTGCGCTGAACGTGGGAGTTTCCAATGGGGAGAAGTTGGCGCGGCTGTATCCATGTCGACGTCTGTCCAAAAGCATGCCGTGACCGGCGGTTGAATTTGAAACGGCGAAACCAGCGCGTAAGGCGCCAATGGTGCAGCCTGCTGCAGAAACAACTATAGGAAAAAATGCGATGCGTTGCCGCTTTGGCGCAGGGGGTTCGGCATGAAAAACCGAATTGTTGTGAATTATTTGACGGTTTTTGGTCCGTTTAGTTGCGCCTGCATTTGCACGGGGGCGACGCTGCGTCCCGAAAAGCCGAGTACGCGGGCGACGTAGAGTACGGTTTCAGGGAAGGGGGGGATGCCGCCGTAGCGGTCGACCGCTTTCTCTCCGGCGTTGTAAGCGGCCAGTATGCGTACTGTGTCGCCGGCGTAGTACTGCTGCAGCCAGCGCAGATAGGCGAGTCCGCCGCGGATGTTCTGTTCGGCGTCGAACGGTTTTTTGACGTTGAAACGTTCGGCGGTGGCGGGGATGAGTTGCATGACGCCCATGGCTTGCTTGGGTGATAGGGCCCATGGGTCAAGGTTCGATTCGACCGTGGCGATGGCCAGGGCCAGTTTTGGCTCAATGCCGTAGCTTGGCGCCATGCGGGTTATCAATCGGACGATGCGTTGCCGGTTGGGCGGCAGCGTGGTCAGGTAGCCGGCCAGGTCAAACTGCTGGAACAGGTTGATCTGGTTGTCGTACTCGGCGCAGGTCAGGGTGTCGAGCCCGATTCGACGGGCGATGGTGTCCAGTGCGTCGAGCGCTGCATGGTGTCCGAGTTGGCTGGCCGCCGAGAACTGGCAGGCGGCCAGCATCTGGTGGGCTCGGCTGCGTCCGAGGGAAAGCTGGATCTGTCCCGAGCGGAAATAGCCTTCGGCGTTGCCGAGTTGTCCGGCCTGGCGGTAGAGCAGGAACGCCAGCGCACGGTTTTGCCGGATGCGCCGCCCGCTCTCGCTGGCCCATGCCTGCGAAAGCAGTGCGCGTACCTGCGGCGACTCTGTCGTGTCGATGGTCGGCGGTTGGAGCGCCGCGCTGCTGTTGGAAACCAAGAGTGAGGCGCAAACGAGCCATGCGGCGGTAAGGCCGCCGGAACGCAGAAGCCTGCACAGGGCGGAGGGGGCAGGAAAATTTGGGAGATGAAACCGGATCACGGGGTCAGTACCTCCATGCCGGGCTGTTCCGGGCGGAACGGGGTATCTGAACTATAGACGAGCGACTGGAAGCTGCCAAAGAAAGGTAACTAACCTTTGCGCTAGCGGCGGAGCGGGAATTCAAATGAAATATGAGGCAGACCGACAGGTCGGTTGCTGGCGTCCCCACGGGGATTCGAACCCCGGTACCTACCGTGAAAGGGTAGTGTCCTAGGCCTCTAGACGATGGGGACCCGGACGGCGACTCGGTAAAAACAAGGCGCCTTGCGAGTGCAAGGCGCCTTGTGGTGTTGGCGGAGTGGACGCGAGAAGCGCCGCAGCCCGGTAGCCGCCAGCAACGGCCAAAAGCCTAATGCTGACAACGGGTTAG
>CAZHFS010000256.1:0-4716 GCA_964531885.1 uncultured Propionivibrio sp. | reverse complement strand
GTATTCCGGGATCGACAACTCTTCTTCGAGCGCCGATTCGTAGCGACTTTGGTAGCGGGCTAAGATGCTCATGGCAAATCCTCCTCGACCGAGTCGTAGCCGTCTAAAAACGGCGTTCCTACTTCACTTTATAACCAATTTGCTTTCTGGCAATGGCAAATACTATCTGTCACGTTTTTTGGGGGATTCAGCACGGAAGTGTTGTATCAATGACCACGTTGACCGGAACAATCCAAAAGGATTCCGTACACAACAAAAAATCTCGTAACAACACATTCATTCAGAGGTGACGTTGCCGGATTGTCTCGAAAAGGCAAACAGCGGCGGCAGCGGCGACGTTGATCGACTCGATGTCTCCTGGCATCGGGATTTTTGCCCGGATAGAAACCGCAGACAGAGTATCGCTGCGAACCCCCATTCCTTCACTACCAAAAACCCAAGCGACTTGGCCTCTAAGATCCAGTGAGAAAACGTCACTTGCTCCGTCGAGCGTGGTTGCAATGCCTTTACCTTGAAACGACATCAAAAAGTCAGGCAAATTCACGGCCTCATGAATCGCGATCTGGAAATGCGCTCCCATACCGGCACGCAAGACTCTGGGAGCCCAGGCCTGTGCACAATCGCGGGACAAAACGGCCTGGCGAAAACCGGCCGCAGCGGCAGTACGCAAGATGGATCCCAGGTTGCCTGGATCCTGCACCCCATCAAGAATCACCGTGTCCTCTGAAAAGGAAAGAGGGATTGATGGTTCTGGATAGGCGGCTACGGCAAGGATGCCGCTTGGGGTATCCACATCGGAGAGTGCATTGAACAGGGTGTCTTCCAGCAACAAGACATTATTGACTGCACAGCACTCTAGCCATTTCGCGATCTCGGGGCGGGCAGCACCGCTCACACTCACCGCGAGCGAATGTGGCGAACCGCGAGCCTGGGTATAGCTCTCGACGAGATGCATGCCATCGAGCAGGATCAGGCCGGCTTTGCGACGCTCGCGGCTGCTCTCCGCGAGCTTTTTCAGGGCTTTATAATCGGCGTTATCACGTGATGTCAGGTGTTTCATAGCAGCGAGACCTGCGCCACTGGCGCAAAACTGCGGCGGTGGACGGGGCTAGGTCCGTGCTCACGCAAAGCCGCCAGATGAACTGCTGTGGGATACCCCATATGTTTGCAGAATGCGTACTGGGGGTAAAGTTCGTGCAATGCCAGCATTCCCGCATCACGCACGGTTTTTGCCAGGATCGACGCCGCCGCGATGGCTGCAACTTTCCCGTCACCGCCAATCACAGTCTCAACCGGGCATGGCATGCCGGCGGGGATTCGGTTACCGTCGATCAGGGCCCTCGTGGGCAGCACCGATAAACCCTCGACGGCACGACGCATGGCTAAGAGACTGGCTTGGAGAATGTTCAAGCGGTCGATTTCCTCGACACTGGCTTCCGCCACGAACCAAGTAAGCGCCTTAGCGCGGATCTCGACTGCCAAGGCCTCTCGTTTCTTGGCACTCAGTTTTTTTGAATCATTCAATCCTGCAATGTGACAGGCAGGGTCGAGAATAACAGCCGCTGCAACAACCGGGCCCGCCAAGGGGCCTCGACCAGCCTCATCCACACCACAAACAAGGCCTTCGTGAAAAAGGAGAGAAGCGTTGTTCATCGCTCACGCCTGGACGAGCCGCCCTGCAGGCAGCATGCTCAGAATTGCATTGGCCGCGCGCTCCGCCGTGTTTTGTTTGAGTTGAAGATGAATATCGTGAAATATCGCGGCGATGCGCGCACAAGTTGGTTTGTCTGCGTAGAAATTCAACAAAGCCTGAGCGAGGTTCTGCGGGGTCGCGTCATCCTGAATGAATTCAGGTACGACGAAACGCCCTGCCAGAATGTTCGGCAATCCGACGTAGGGTAGATAGCCCATGCGTTTCATCATCCGGTGCGAAGTTGGAGACATCTTGTAGGCTATCGCCATGGGACGCTTCAGCAGGGCCGCTTCCAATGTTGCGGTACCACTTGCAACCAAGACGGCATCAGCGGCCATCATGGCTTCATGAGCGTGTCCGAACAGAAGGCGCAATGGGATGTCGTGAGCACCACAACGGTATATGGCTTCTTCAAATAACAGGCGTGTTTCTCGAGTTGCCAGGGGAACCAAAAAAACAGCCTGAGGCAAGCGTGCCAACATCTCGCGGGCGGTCAAGATGAAGGTGTCGGCCATATATGCCAGTTCCGACTGCCGGCTCCCGGGAAGAAGAGCAAACACCGGTTGATCTGCTGGTAGAGAAAGCAAACTACGTGCTTTGCCTCGCCCATCTTCAACAGGCAGCATGTCTGCCAGGGGGTGACCAACATAGGTCACCGGAATGTTCTCTTTTTCGTATAGCGCCGGCTCGAAGGGGAATAAGGCCAAGACCCGGTTTACGGCAGCGCCGATTTTGTGTATCCGTTTACCGCGCCAAGCCCAGATCGACGGACTCACATAGTGGATGGAAGGAATACCACGCTGTTTGAGCGCTTTTTCGACGGCCAGATTGAAATCTGGCGCATCAACGCCAATAAAGACATCGGGCGGATCGGCAAGGAGCCGTTTTTTAAGGTCGCTGCGTATGCCAGAAATTTCGCGGTAGTGCTTGAGCACTTCGACATAACCGCGAACTGCCAGTTTTTCGAGGGGATACCAGGCATCAAAGCCCTGCCCTTGCATCTTCGGACCACCAATGCCGTAAAAACAGGCATTTGGGATGCGAGCTTTGAGTGCCTTGATGAGATGGCTCGCCAAAAGGTCGCCGGACGCTTCGCCGGCAACCATGGCGATGCGTACGACACCGCTTTGCATCATCGGATAATACCGCGCCGCGAAACTGCCAGAAAATCGAGGATGAGCTGGATCTCGGGATGGGTTTTTGCTTCTTCCTCGAGTTTGCCCCTTGCCTCTTCAAGCATCAGCCCAGATTTATAGAGTGTGCGGTAAGCGCGTTTGAGCGCCATCAGCGCCTCCGGCGAGAACCCCCGACGCTTGAGCCCTTCGGCATTGATCCCGAAAGGTGTGGCTGTATTCCCGGCTGCCATCACATATGGCGGAACATCCTGCAATACAACCGTACCCACGGCCGTCATCGTGTGCGATCCAATACGACAGAACTGATGTACTCCGGTGTAACCACCCAAAATAGCCCAGTCGTCAACGTGAACATGACCGGCCAGTTGGGCATTATTGGCAAAGGTGGTGCGATTCCCAACCTGACAATCGTGCGCAATATGCACGTAAGCCATGATCCAGTTGTCGTCGCCCATGCGGGTGACCCCAACATCTTGCGAGGTCCCAAGATTAAATGTGCAAAACTCTCGGATTGTGTTCCGGTCTCCGATCTCAAGGCGAGTTGGCTCACCCGCATACTTCTTGTCTTGAGGAATCTCACCCAAGGAAGAGAACTGGAAGATTCGATTGTCACGTCCGATGCGGGTATGCCCAGAGATCACTACATGCGGACCGATCCAAGTGTTTTCACCGATCTCGACGTGCTCGCCGATGATCGAATACGGACCGATCGAAACGTTGGCACCGATTGTGGCGCCTGGGTGGATAATTGCTGTGGGATGGATCATTTTTGGCTCGCGAATTTTCGTCGAAGCAAATCAAACATCACGTTTGGCGCACATTAGTTCGGCTTCTGCAACCACTTCGCCGTCGACGCGTGCCTCTGCCTTGTATTTCCAGATGCCGCGCATCTGGCGCTGAATTTCTACATGCAGGTGCAATTGGTCGCCCGCTGTTACAGGTTTCTTGAAGCGCGCATTGTCGATGCCGACAAAATAGAAAACCGAATGCTCGTCGGGCTTCACACCCATGGTCTTGAACGACAGGATGCCAGCCGCCTGAGCCAAAGCCTCCATGATCAGTACGCCCGGCATGACCGGATGGTGCGGAAAATGACCGACAAAAAACGGTTCGTTGATCGTCACATTCTTATAGGCGTGTATCGATTTACCGACTTCAAAATCCACGACACGATCGATTAATAGGAACGGGTAGCGGTGTGGCAAATGCTGCAAAATTTCATGAATATCTAGCTGATTCAAGAGGTTTTCTCCATTTGTTCGAGCTTTTTCTCAAGCTCGGAAATCCGTTCTGCCATACGCGCTAACCGCTTGATCTGTGCCGCATTGTGCAACCAGGCATCATGCGCCTCGAGCGGATAAATGCTGGTGTACTGCCCAGGCTCCTTCAGGTTTTTCGTGACCATGGTTCCTGCCGAAACATGAACATCATCGGCAATATTAAGATGCCCCACGATCATCCCTGCGCCTCCGATCGTACAGCGGCGACCGATGCGAGTGCTCCCGGCGATTCCGACGCATCCCGCCATTGCGGAATGATCCCCAATCACCACATTATGGGCAATCTGTATCTGATTATCGATTTTGACACCGTTTCCGATGACAGTATCGTCGAGCGCCCCTCGATCAATAGAGGTGTTGGCTCCGATTTCGACATCATCACCAATGATCACCCGGCCAATCTGAGGGATCTTGATCCAGCACTCGCCATCTTTCGCAAAGCCGAAGCCGTCGCCACCAATAACTGCGCCAGCCTGAACTAAGGCGCGTTTCCCGATTTGACATCCGTGGTAAACAACCACGTTCGGGTAAAGCATCGAATCGTTGCCGATCACGACGTCATCACCGATAAAGCAACCGGGATAAATCGTCACGTTCTCGCCGATAA
>CAZHFS010000255.1:0-4725 GCA_964531885.1 uncultured Propionivibrio sp. | reverse complement strand
TACAGGCGTGGCTGATGATGGCCGTACCCAGACGACGCGCATCGCGCGCCGATACAGCACTGGCGAAGAACACCCAGGCGTGCGCGCCCCGGCCAGAGCGGGATATCTCCAGCGCCGCCGACACGCCCAGTTCAGTACAAGACTGGATGAAGGCCTTGGCATCCTCGCGCCAGTCGGCCTCATCGAAATCGACTGCCAGGAAATGGCAGGTGTCGCCTTCCAGCAGCGGATAGACGCCAATGGTGTGTTCACCGGCCAGATGGTCGTAGATCACCGCATCGGTCAGGGGGATCAGCAGACGATTGCTGCAATCACCGCATTTGATACGCGGCTTTTCGCAGACACCGGCGCGCCATTCGTTGGCACAGGCCGGGGCGTAGCCAGACTTGCCGCTGGTCTTGCTTTCCCAGCGGATGGGATACACATCCGTGCGACCACGAAACAACGTTCGGAACAGTGCCACCTTCTCAGCAGTGGACAACCGGGATAGTTCTGACTCCTGCACGGCAACAACTGGCTGTGCCGGCACCCGCCATTCGATTCCGTGAGATTCGAGCAGCGCGATCAGGCGCGCGTTCTCGGCTCGCAATCCAGATAGTTCATCGCAATCCAGCACCCTCACTTCCTTGTCTTGTCGGGCTTCGGTAATGCCTTTGCTGCTGCCTCCAAGGCTCGTACATTGACCTCGGCCCCTTCCGCCTCAAGGAATGCCCGACGCTGAGCTGCAAACTGCTCGTACTCGCCCTCTGCATGGGCGTCGGCTTGTTTCTTGGAAACCCGGCCCGCACCATCCAATACGTTGCGATCGTTGAACTTCAAAAATGCATCAAGTTTTCCGGCCCAATCCTTGAGAAATACTTCTTTCCGCCGCCGCGCCTGATCTTCTGCGAAGTCCAGCCACATCGTGACGATGCGATTAAGCTCGTTGATCTCTGGTTCGTGCAGGTAGTTTTTGGCCACAGTCACGTCGGTCTTCTGTACGCTGCCCGATTTCCAGGTGGTCAGGCCCATGTTCGGACGGTTGCTGTCAGCGCGCTCGGCAATCAGCTCGGCGGCGGTCTTGCCGGTCACGGCGAAGTGCAGCTTGTTCTGGATGAATCGGAAGAATTTGGTGGTTTCCGGCAGCGATGGAGAATAGTCTGCCGCCATCGCAAAAATCTCGCGCACGCGCAGGTACATCCGGCGCTCGCTGGCCCGGATGTCGCGGATGCGATCCAGCAACTCGTCGAAGCGGTCCGGTACCGCCGAGCCAGCGACGGGCGGGCTTTTCAGGCGTTCATCATCCAGGGTGAAACCCTTGACCAGATACTCGCGCAGCCGTTCGGTGGCCCAGCGACGAAACTGCGTACCGCGCGGCGAGCGGACCCGGTAGCCCACGGCCAGGATAGCGTCGAGATTGTAGAATTTCACCGTGCGCCGGACCTGCCGATCTCCCTCCGACCGAACTTGTAAGTAACTCTTACAGGTTGCCTCAGTGGCAATTTCCCCTTCCGAGTAGAGCGCCTTGAGGTGCAGCGTAATGTTCTGCGGTGAGGTCTGAAACAGCTCTGCCATCATGGCCTGAGACAGCCAAAGGGTATCCTCAGCGAAACGGCATTCGACCCGGGTGCGACCGTCCTCGGTTTCGTAAAGTAGGAATTCTCCGGGGTTAGGTGCTTGTATTTCGGTCATATCAGGGCCACATCCGCTTTCGCATCACGTACGGCCTGTCTGCCCAGGCAAACTGGAAGAACTCCTTCATATCAGGTACGTCAGGCATACCCGACCTGCCAGCAGGGCTTGCTTTCCAGGCACTATCACACAGTGAATCGATCACTTCGCGCAGGGCAGCGATCAATGTCACCAGCGCATAGATGGCATGCCGAGCCGCCGAATCCAGTTCCGAAGCGCGAGTGAACAAGCGAGCGACATCCATCTGCTGTTGATTCATATCACTGATCAGGCTGGCAGCGGCGTCACCGAAGGCTGCGGATGCCAGCTGTCCGTTCAACTCAGCACGTTTGCGCTGACCCGGCGTGGCGTGCTCATTCATGATCCGACTAGCAATCTCGCCCCACTTCACGAGGGGGTCAGCCATCGCCTGGTGCTTGTGACCTGTCAGTTTGTTGATGTTGGAATAGCGCCCGCCCGGGTGTGCGAAATCATCAAGAAATCCCAGGATAGCGTTTGGCAATGAATCCGGCTGAAACGCATCCAGCGCGGGAACACCACGCGTGGCGCAAATCGCCTTGGCGCTATCGAAGAGCACGCGCAGTTTGTGGCCGTAATCCTCAACAGTCTTACTGTCTGGTGGATCCAGTTGGTTCCGCGCCATGTGGTCAAGGATCAAGATCAGTTTCAGCGTCCGCTCGAAGCCAATAGACAACTCGAAGAAAGCCGAATAGAAAAGCCCTTTCTTATCACCTAGGTTGGCACGCCGCAGGGCAGTCAGGCCATTGCATAGGCAGGCTTGGGCCAGTAGCCCCTCTTGCTCCAAAAGAAACCAAGTGGCGCTGAAGACCATCAAACTGACCTCCCGGGATTCAGGAAAGCGGGAAGTGGGCTGCCGAGCGGCGCATCGGGAGCACCAGTCTTGCTGGCGAGCGCCAACGCCTCGCAGAACTTGGCCTTCAGCGCTGTGAGTTTGTCACCCGCCAGGCCACCTGATTCAAGCTCACGGAGGACCTGCACTGGCTTTTGGTCATTGCGCCCCGGCAATGCCTTGCCAAGGAAGGACTCCATATGCGTCGGGATGAACACGGCTGGCGCAAGGCGATGCTGCCCAGTCTGATTGCGCAGCATTTCGTTGACCGCCTTGTGGTGCTGCTTGTCCTGATCGTCGTCAAGCATCAGACCGTAGGGAATGCCGAACTGCTCCAGCAGCGCCGTGTAGCGGTGGAAGTTGAACTTGCCCATCACATCGACCACGACGATGCGGTATCGGGTCAGTTCATGCCAGTCCCGCGCCAGCAGCCAACCGAACAGCGCTTTTTCCGTGGCCCCTTCGACCAGCAGAACGCGATCGGCAAAGAACATCGAGGCGCGTTCGGAATCCAGCCACAACTGATACCGGAAGCGTTCCTCCTGTGTGGCGATTTCCTCATCGGGTTGCGCTGCTTTCAGGAGATCCCGGGCATCCTTCTTCTGATCGTCATGAATTGCAGTGTCATTCACAAAGCCTTCCAAGCACTTCCGAAACGCCAGCCCTTCTGCAAAGACGTCCTTGGCGATCACCCTACCGATCTGCCCCAAGGCCGTGATTCCACCTTCGCGCCGCGCCCGGACGATCTGGCAAAGATCATCGGCTACCTTGCCAACAAAAATTGGAGAGTGACTGGTGATGACAACCTGCTGTCCAGCTCCCGCACCCAGGCGGCGCAGGTGGAAAGCCATGTTTTCCTGCTGGGCCGGATGCAGGAAGGCTTCTGGTTCCTCAAACAGAATCAGCGTGAAGTCCGGATCAAATTCTTTCTTCTCGCTTGTTTTGGTGTCCGCGAATGACGGCGCGAGTTTGATCAGCTCATATAAAAATGAGCGTTGGAAACCGTGCCCATAGCGGTCCAGCGCAAACGCGGTATCGCCCAGCATGGCATCGGCAAACGCGTGCTTGACCAGATTTTTTGTGATGTCATCCGGCGATACTGCATTGACCGACATATCAAAGCGCACGCCCCAGTGGCCGATAGCTTCGTTGATCGGTTTTGCGATTTTGGCAAGGAAACCATCGTCGCCACGGGCCTCTTCATTGAGTTTGCCGAAAGCTTCCTCCACAGCCTTATAGGCCACGCTTTCCGACACCACACGCTTGAGCATGAAATTGAGCATGTCGCGCAGCGGTGACGGGCCGGAGGTTTTCATCTGATCGGCGGCCGTCGTCTGCGCAGGGATGTAGATGACGCGCCCCACCTTGGCCGTGCCGATATTCTTGGCACCGTAAAAATAAGAATCTTCCGGCTCACCTTTGACCAAACCATAGATGTTGCTCTGATTTGCCTTGACGCGATCCTTAGAAACAAAGTAGCGCCGCACCGTCAGGGTCTGGTCCGTCACACCCTCCTTGTACTTGTCCGCCAGGCTGATCCATTCCGCATCGGTCAGCGCAAATGCCAATTCGATCCAAGTCTCGTCGGAACTCTTGCCCACTTTGGGAACGTCCTCGGCGGACCATTTGACGTCTTCGTAAAACGCCCGCAGCGCCGCCAGTACATTACTTTTGCCTGCGTTGTTGGCACCGACGATCATCGTATAGTCGTGAATCTCAATGTCGGCCTCGATAGTCGAGCGGAAATTGTGAATGCGCAGGCGGCGTAGCTTCATCAGATGCTCCTGATTTGGATTTTCTGCGTGCTGGTTTTCGGTTTCACTTCAGCACCTCCTCAACCCAATCCCAGCGCTTGTCCTTGACCATCACGAATCGGCAACGGCCTTCCGACAGATTGGCCCACAGGCCACCGATCAAACGATCATCTTCAGCACCGTTCCAGCGATCAGCCCCCTTGTACTCCACCGCCAAAATCACTCCGGGCTTGTCTGCACTGCCTGGCAACTGGCACAGAAAGTCCGGGTAGAAACGGCCATCTGCCTTCTGCAAGAAGAAGGAACTGCCTTCGCGCCGAACCAGGTTGCGCACCCAGAACTGGATACGGCCCTGCTGCGCCCACATATCCAACTGGCAGGCACACTCGAATTCTTCCTTGCTGTCGAAGTCACCCATGCGCCCATAGAAGTGCTTGCGGAAATCGAAGT
>CAZHFS010000254.1:0-4737 GCA_964531885.1 uncultured Propionivibrio sp. | reverse complement strand
CAAGCGATGATGAACCAGCTCTTCTCCAATTCTCTGCTCTTCGGCGGCAACGCGCCGTATGTCGAGGAGATGTACGAAAACTACCTTAACGACCCGACGGCGGTGCCTCCTGAGTGGCGCGAGTATTTTGACAAGCTCGCCCAACTGCCCGGCGCCGTGGCGCGCGATGTGCCTCACCTGCCCGTAGTTGCCGCATTTGCCGAGCAGGCACGCCAGGGTGGCTATCGTGCCCTGGCCGCACAACCTGTTGACGACAAGAAACAGGTTGCCGTCCTGCAACTGATCGATGCCTATCGCACCATGGGGACTCGCTGGGCCAATCTCGATCCGCTGAAACGGCTTGGCCGGCCAAGGCTTGTGGAACTGGAGCCTGGCTTCTACGGTTTGGGCGATGCAGACGTAAATACGCATTACAACGCTGGTTCTTTCCTGGCGGTGCCCGAGCGGGCGACCTTCGGCCAGATTCTCGATGCCGTGCGTGAAACGTATTGCGGCACGCTTGGCATCGAGTACATGTACATCAACAACAGCACCGAGAAGCGCTGGCTGGAAGCGCGTATCGAACCCGTGCGCGCCAAGGGGGCATACACCTCGGCACAGAAACTCCGCTTCCTGGAGCGGCTGACGGCCGCTGAAACCCTTGAGCGCTATTTGCATACCAAGTATGTCGGGCAGAAGCGATTCTCGCTGGAGGGCGGCGAAGCTCTGATTGTTGCGCTCGACGAACTGGTGCGCGTGGCCGGGGCCGGGGGCTCCGACGACATCGTGGTGGGCATGGCGCACCGCGGGCGTTTGAACGTGCTCGTCAATACGCTCGGCAAGGCGCCGTCGATGCTGTTTGCCGAATTCGAGGGCAAAAAATCGGAGGAACTGACCGCCGGCGACGTGAAATACCACATGGGCTTCTCCTCGACGGTGTCGACGCCCGGCGGTCCTTGCCAACTGACCTTGGCCTTCAACCCCTCGCACCTCGAGATCGTGAACCCGGTGGTCGCCGGTTCGGTCTATTCGCGTCAGTTCCGGCGTGGCGAGGGCAGCAAGCAGAAGGTTTTGCCGGTGATCGTGCATGGCGACGCGGCCGTGGCCGGTCAGGGCGTCAACCAGGAAATGCTGAACTTTGCCCAGACGCGTGGCTACGGTACGGGCGGTACGGTACATATCGTGGTGAACAACCAGATCGGCTTTACTACGTCCGATCCCCGCGATCTGCGTTCGTCGACCTATTGCACCGACATCTTCAAGATGGTCGATGCCCCGATCTTCCATGTGAATGGTGACGATCCCGAGGCCGTGGCCCTGGCAGTGCGCCTTGCGGTCGAATTCCGGCAGGAGTTCGGCAAAGATGTGGTGATCGATATCGTCTGTTTCCGCAAGCTCGGCCACAACGAGCAGGATGAGCCGATGGTCACCCAGCCGTTGATGTACAAGCGCGTTGCCGCACATCCGGGGACACGCCAGCTTTACGCCGACAAGCTGGTTGCCGAGGGCGTGTTGCCGGGGGATGGGCCGGATGACATGATCCGCAGCTACCGTGAACACCTCGATCGCGGGGAACTGCTCTACAACCCGGTGCTGGCTGGTTACACCAATCCGCTGGTCATCGACTGGACGCCTTTCCTCTCCAAGACCTACATCGAGAACTGCGACACCACCGTGCCGCTCAAGGAACTGCGTCGCCTCTCCGAACGCCTGACCCATGTGCCCGAAGGCTTTACCCTGCACAGCCGGGTGCGCAAGATCATCGACGACCGTCGCCTGATGGGGCAGGGCAGCCAGCCCGTTGATTGGGGTATGGCCGAGAACCTGGCCTACGCCTCGTTGCTCGTCTCCAGCCATGGTGTGCGCATCAGCGGTGAAGACGTCGGGCGCAGCACTTTCTTCCACCGTCATGCCGTGCTGCACGACCAGAAGCGTGAGCGTTGGGATGAAGGTTCGTATGTTCCGCTGGCCAATCTGCAGGAGAAACAGGCGACCTTCCAGTGCTTCGATTCCGTGCTTTCGGAAGAAGCCGTGCTGGCTTTCGAGTACGGTTATGCCACGTCGAACCCCTTCGATCTCACCATCTGGGAAGCCCAGTTCGGAGATTTCGCCAACGGGGCTCAGGTGGTCATCGACCAGTTCATTGCTTCCGGCGAGGCCAAGTGGGGCCGCGCCTGCGGCTTGACCCTGTTCCTCCCGCACGGTTACGAGGGCCAGGGTCCGGAGCACTCGTCCGCCCGGATCGAGCGCTTCATGCAGCTCTGCGCCGAGATGAACATGGAGGTTTGCCAGCCCTCGACACCGGCTCAGGTATTCCACATGCTGCGTCGGCAGGCGATCCGCAAACAAAGACGTCCGCTGGTGGTGTTTACCCCGAAGTCGCTATTGCGCCACAAGGACGCCGTATCGACACTCGACGAGTTGGCCAAGGGGCAGTTCCAGCACATCATCGGTGAAGTCGATCCGCTCGATGCCAAGAAGGTGACCCGGGTCATTTTCTGCTCGGGCAAGCTTTATTACGATCTTGTGGCAGCGCGCCGTGAGCGCAATATCGGGCACATCGCGATCGCTCGCATCGAGCAGCTCTATCCCTTCCCGCAGGAAGCTTTTCAGGCCGAAATGGCCAAGTACCCCAAGTCGACCGAGGTTGTCTGGTGTCAGGACGAGCCGCGTAACCAGGGGGCCTGGTACTGGATTGCCTCGCGCAATCACCTGTCGCGCTCGCTCTCCAGCAAGCAGCAGTTGCTGCTCGTCTCGCGTCCGGCTTCGCCGTCGCCGGCTGCCGGCTATTACAGCAAGCACAATGCCCAGCAGAAATCGTTGATCGATTCCGCGCTGGGTGAAATCGGTCAGTACAAACTCGCTTAATCCGGAGTCATCATTCATCATGATCATCGACGTCAAAGTCCCGCAGCTTTCCGAGTCCGTCGCCGAAGCGACCCTGGTCAGCTGGCATAAAAAGGTGGGCGAGGCCCTGTCTCGCGACGAAAACCTGATCGACATCGAAACCGACAAGGTCGTCCTCGAACTCCCGGCACCCGCAGACGGGGTGCTGGTTGAAGTGCTCAAAGCCAACGGTGCCACCGTTGTTGCGGGTGAAGTCATCGCCCGGCTCGATACGGAAGCCAAGGCGACTGTCGCCTCTGTCGCTGCACCGGCCAAGGCTGAGGCAGCTCCGGCTCTTGCGCCTACGCCGGCAGCCCCGGCACCGGCACCGGCGGCTCCTGCTGCGGCAGCCAGCGGTGTGGCCTTGCCTGCAGCGCGAAAAATCCTCGAAGAGAAAGGCGTTTCGGCCAGTGAGGTTGCAGGCAGCGGTCGCGGCGGTCGGGTGACCAAGGCAGATGCCCTGGCTGCTACGGCCCGGCCGGCGACTCCGGTGTCGGCACCGGCAGCGGCCGCGCCGAGTCAGCCGTCGGTCGGCTCCCTGGCGCCTGCACCTGCCGTCTCCCTGCCGTTCGCCGATCGGCCCGAACAGCGAGTGCCGATGTCACGCCTGCGTGCCCGGGTTGCCGAGCGCCTGGTGCAGTCGCAATCGACCAACGCCATCCTGACCACCTTCAATGAGGTGAACATGGCGCCGGTGATGGCTTTGCGCAAACAGTACGGCGACAAATTCGAGAAAACGCATGGCGTACGTCTGGGTTTCATGGGCTTCTTCGTCAAGGCCGCGGTTGCCGCGCTGCAGAAATACCCGATTCTCAATGCCTCGGTCGATGGAAACGACATCGTCTATCACGGCTACATCGACATCGGCATCGCTGTCGGCAGCCCGCGCGGCTTGGTTGTTCCCATCCTGCGCGATGCCGATCAGATGAGCATTGCCGACATCGAGAAGAAAATCGCCGAGTACGGCAAGAAGGCCCAGGACGGCAAGCTCTCGCTGGAGGAATTGACCGGCGGAACCTTCTCGATCTCGAATGGCGGAGTTTTCGGTTCGATGCTGTCGACCCCGATCATCAACCCGCCGCAGTCGGCCATCCTCGGCGTGCATGCCACCAAGGACCGGGCCGTGGTGGAGAACGGCCAGGTGGTGGTGCGTCCGATCAATTATCTCGCCATGTCCTATGATCATCGCATCATCGACGGGCGCGAGGCGGTGCTTGGCCTGGTGACGATGAAGGAGGCGCTGGAAGATCCGTCGCGCCTGTTGCTCGGGGTTTGATTTTGTTCTAAACGCATGCAACAGGGAGGACACAGAGCCACGGAGAGTACGGAGTTTTTCGTTTCTCTGTGTCCTCCGTGCCTCTGTGTGCGCTGTGTCCAAAGAGGTTCATAACATGTCCAAAAATTTTGATGTGCTCGTCATCGGCGGTGGTCCCGGTGGCTATGTGGCAGCGATCCGCGCCGCGCAGCTCGGCTTCACGGTCGCCTGCTGCGAATCCAATCCGTATGCCGATCCCAAGGGCGAGCCGCGCCTGGGCGGTACCTGCCTCAATGTCGGCTGCATTCCTTCCAAGGCGCTTTTGCATACCTCGCACCTCTTCGCCGAGGCCGCGCACTGTTTTGCCGCGCAGGGTATCACTGTCGGTGCGCCGAAAATCGACGTGCCGACGATGATCGGGCGCAAGAACGGCATCGTTACCCAGCTCACCGGGGGTATCAAGGGATTATTCAAGAAGAACAAGGTTACCCTGCTCAACGGTCACGGCGCCTTTGTTGGCCCGGCGGAAGACGGTAGCTGGAAGATCCAGGTCGGTGAGGAAGTTGTTGTCGCGAAACAGGTGGTCGTTGCCACCGGCTCCAAGCCGCGCCACCTGC
>CAZHFS010000253.1:0-4742 GCA_964531885.1 uncultured Propionivibrio sp. | reverse complement strand
TCCGAGCTGCGTTGCCTGGTCTGTCAGAATGAATCGATTGCCGGGTCGAATGCGGAACTGGCTAACGATCTGCGCCGGGAGATCCGGACGATGATCCGCGACGGCAAGAGTGATGCCGAAATCATGGATTTCATGGTCAGCCGCTACGGTGATTTTGTGCGCTACCGCCCGCCGCTCAAGGGCAGTACGCTGCTGCTCTGGTTCGGTCCGGTGCTGCTGTTTGTCGTCGCGCTGGGGGCGATGGTGCGCTATCTGAGGCGGCGAACTGCGGTGCCGACGCCACCGTTGAGCGACGCGCAGCGACGCGAGGCGCAACGCCTGCTTGACTCTGGAGACCCCAAGGCATGAGCCCGACCGTCATTTTTCTGCTGGCCGCGGCGCTTCTGCTGGCCCTTGTCCTGTTGCTCCTCCTGCCTCCCCTGTTGCGCGGGGCGCGTCCTGCGAGTCCCGACGGCGAGTCGCAGCGTGCCGCCAATGTGCGCATCTATCGCGACCAGCTGGCCGAGCTTGAAAACGATCGCGCTGCCGGAACGCTGGCGGAGGCCGAATTCATCCAGGCGCGTGACGAACTGCAGCATCGCTTGCTCGAAGAAACCGCGGGTTCGGCCGAGTCGATAGCCCCCCGGCGGCATAATCCGCGCCTGGCTTTTGTGCTGCTCTTTGCCCTGCCGCTGTTGGCCGCTGGCGGCTATGCCTGGCTCGGTCAGCCGCAGGCGCTCGATCCGATGCAGACACAGGCGCGTGTCGACCCGCAACAGATCGAAGACATGCTCGACAAGCTGAAGGCACGGCTCAAGGCGCAACCGGACGACCTCAAGGGCTGGGTCATGCTGGCGCGCTCGTACAAGACGCTCGGTCGTTACGAGGAGGCGGCGAATGCCTATGCGCAGGGCGGGTCGCTCGTCGACAATGACGTTGCTCTGCTGCTCGATTATGCGGATGTTTTGGTTCAGCTCAACGCCGGACGGTTTTCAGGCCGCCCCGAGCAGTTGATCGAGCGCGCACTGAAGCTGGAACCCGATGAACCGCAGGCGCTTTTTCTGGCTGGCGCTGCTGCCGGCGAACGCTCCGATTACGTAAGCGTCGTAAGACATTGGGAGCGCCTCTTGCCGCAACTGACGGCGGGGTCGGAAGAAGCCAAGGCGATCGGTGATGCGCTGGCGAGAGCCAAGGAACTTGCTGCCGAGCAGCGTACAAAGCCGGCGCTGATTGCACCACGCGGCGCGATCAGCGGCGAGGTTATGCTCAGCGGCAAGCTGGCTGGCCAGGCACGCGCCGAAGACACCGTTTTTGTCTATGCGCGGCAGGCAGAGGGAGGGCGCATGCCTCTGGCCGTGGTTCGGGTACGGGTGGCCGATCTGCCCTACCGTTTTGTGCTCGATGACCGGGCCGCCTTGCCCGGGGCGCCGAAACTGACGGCGCAATCAAGCGTGGTGGTCGAGGCACGGATTGCCCGTGGCGGTCAGGCGCAGGTGGCGAGCGGCGATCTTTTCGGCACCGTGAACGGAGTCAAGCCCGGGAGCGGCAATGTTCGTCTGGTCGTCGATCGAGTTCAGCCTTGATCGCCAAGCTCAGGGCTTGGGTGAACCGGTGCGCTCAGAGTCTAACTGACCGGCGCTTTGGGCCAGATTATTCTGGTAGCCGCTATATGCCAAATTAATTCCAGATGGTTTTGGATCCTGTCATCAATCTGACTTTTTCGGCCGGTAAAGTGCTCGTTTGACCCGCATTCGCAAACAAACAAACGCTGGTCAAACCGGTTGTTTTTGATCGATTGCGAATTGTGTCTTGACAGTTCAGCCGAAGGTGGTCAGCATCATTCTGGTGTTTCTTTAGAAGAAAATGCGATACACGCATTCGGGCTGAAATCGTCATTCATTGTCTTCAACAGTGCATTGCTTTCAACCAAGGAGAAGTCATGCGTATTCAACTTACCGCGCTAGCGCTGGCGGCTGCCGTTGCCCTGCCGGTGCAGGCCCAGACGGAAATCCAGTGGTGGCATTCGATGGGTGGCGCTCTTGGCGAATGGGTCAACGATCTGGCCAAGGACTTCAACGCCAGCCAGAAGGAATACAAAGTCGTGCCCACCTTCAAGGGCACCTACGACGAGTCGATGACTGCGGCAATCGCCGCTTTCCGTGCCGGTAACGCGCCGCATATCCTGCAGGTGTTCGAGGTCGGGACGGCGACGATGATGGCCAGCAAGGGCGCCATTGTGCCGGTTGGCAAAGTGATGAACGATGCCGGGGTGAAATTCGATCCGGCAGCGTATGTGCCTGCGGTCGCTGGTTATTACACTTCGCCGAACGGTCAGATGCTGAGCTTCCCGTTCAACAGCTCGACGACCGTCTTCTTCTACAACAAGGATGCGTTCAAGGCCGCCGGCCTCGACCCGAACAAGGCGCCGCAGACCTGGATCGAGGTCGCGCAGGCTGCCGCCAAGCTCAAGGCCAGTGGCCATACCTGTCCGTTCACCACGAGCTGGATGGGGTGGACTCAACTTGAGAGCTTCTCGACTTGGCATAACGTCGAGTTTGCGACCAAGGGGAACGGCATGCGTGGTACCGATGCCCGCCTGATCTTCAACTCGCCGCTGCACGTTCGTCACATCGAGAATCTTTCGAACATGGCCAAGGGCGGTTTGTACGTTTACAAGGGACGTGGCAACGCTGCCGATGCGACCTTCGTTTCAGGTGAGTGCGCGATGTTGACCGGCAGCTCGGCGCTCTATGCCAACGTCAGTCGCAATGCCAAGTTCGGTTTCGGGATTTCGCCGCTGCCCTATTACCCGGATGTCGAAGGTGCGCCGCAGAACACGGTGATCGGTGGCGCCAGCCTGTGGGTGATGTCGGGCAAGAAAGCGGACGAGTACAAGGGCGTCGGCAAATTCTTTGCGCATCTCTCGCAGACCGATGTTGCGGCCAAGAGCCATCAACGCACGGGGTATTTGCCAGCGACCATCGCTGCCTATGAGACCACCGAGAAAAGCGGTTTCTACAAGCAGAATCCGGGGACTGACGTTGCGGTGACCCAGATGATCCGCAAGACGACCGACAAGTCGCGCGGCATTCGTCTGGGCAATTTTGTGCAGATCCGTACCATCGTCGATGAAGAGATGGAGCAGGTCTGGGCGGGCAAGAAGGCGCCGAAGGAAGCCCTGGACAGTGCCGTCAAGCGCGGGAACGATCAGCTCGAACGCTTCCAGAAAGCCAACAAGTCATAACTTCTTTACACCCGGCCTGCGGGCCGGGTGGTCATTTCCCCCATGGAAAAACGCGTCCGTTTCAAATCGAAATGGTTGCCTTGGGCGCTTGTCGCGCCCCAACTGGCGATCATTCTGGTGTTCTTTTATTGGCCTGCAGCCCAGGCGCTCTTGCAGAGCGTGATGGTGGACTCACCCTTCGGCGGCAGTCGCGAGTTCGTCGGTCTGGATAACTTTCGCCACCTGTTCAGTGACCCGAGCTACCTCGCCTCGTTCAAGACCACGGCGATGTTCTCGATTCTCGTCGCGGTCTGTGGCCTGTCGGTGTCGCTGCTGCTGGCGGTGATGGCCAACCGCGTGGTGCGCGGTGAGCGCTTCTACAAGACGCTGCTGATCTGGCCCTATGCGGTGGCGCCGGTCGTCGCCGGGGTGCTGTGGGTGTTCATGTTCGCCTCGCCGATGGGCGTGATCGCTTTCTGGCTGCGCGCCATCGGCATCAATTGGGATCATCTGCTCAATTCCAATCACGCCATGGCGCTGATCGTCGTTGCCGCGGTGTGGAAACAAATTTCCTACAACTTCCTGTTTTTCCTCGCTGGCCTGCAGTCGATTCCCAAGTCGCTGATTGAGGCCGCGGCGATCGATGGGGCCTCGCCGTGGCGGCGTTTCTGGACCATCGTGTTTCCCCTGCTCTCGCCGACGACCTTTTTCCTCCTGGTGATCAACGTCGTCTATGCCTTCTTTGACACCTTCGGCATCGTCGATGCAACGACCAAGGGCGGTCCCGGCAAGGACACCGCCATCCTGGTCTACAAGGTGTATTACGACGGCTTCAAGGCCATGGATATGGGCGGCTCGGCGGCCCAGTCGGTGGTGCTGATGGTTATCGTGGTGACGCTCACCGTCATCCAGTTCCGTTTCGTCGAAAAGAAAGTGCAGTACTGAAATGAAACAGCCCCAATGCTCGCTTTGCTCGCTGCCCCCCACGGGGGCGTGTCATTACCTTCGGACGGCCGGGCGGTACTGACATGGTCGAACGTCGCCCGGGCCTGACCCTGCTCTCACACCTGATCCTGGTCCTCGGGGTCATCATCATTGCCTTTCCGCTTTACCTGACTTTCGTTGCCTCGACGCAGACCGCCGAGCAGATCACCCAGTCGATTCCGATGTCGATGGTGCCGGGTAACAACCTGATCGAGACCTACAAGACAGCGTTGTTCGGCGGTGAGGTGTCTTCGGGTTCGAGCTTTTCGGGCGCCGGGCGGATGCTGTGGGTGAGTTTCGTCACTGCGTTGATCATTCCGGTCGGCAAGACGGCGATCTCGCTGTTGTCAGCTTTCGCCATTGTGTATTTCCGCTTTCCGTTCCGAGACACCCTTTTCTGGCTGATCTTCATCACGCTCATGCTGCCGGTCGAAGTGCGCATCGGGCCGACCTACGAGGTCGTCGCCGCACTCGGCATGCTTAACACCTTCGCCGGGCTGACCGTGCCGTTGATTGCCTCGGCGACGGCGACCTTCCTCTTCCGCCAGTTTTTCCT
>CAZHFS010000252.1:0-4745 GCA_964531885.1 uncultured Propionivibrio sp. | reverse complement strand
GCGATAGCTTCAGGTGACTGGAGTTCAGACGTGTGCTCTTCCGATCTCGCATGCTAACGCGCTCCCCCGCCCGGAGCCAGCACCCGGCACCGATAAGTCAATTTGCATATCCATTGCGGTTACCAAACCACCCAAGAGCGCAACGCGCCGCGCGGTATACTGGCCGCTTGCGTAGACAGGAGCATCCGATGTCGAACACCGTCCGCAGGTTGCTGACCTGCGCCGCGCTGGCGATCGTGGGCTACTTTGCCGTCTCGCTCATCGCCACGCTCGCCCAACTCGCCAACGCCGCCGAACTCGCTTTCCCCGGCAGCGGCCGCCCGCTGTTCTGGGGGCTGGCCGCCGTTTTCGCCACCCTGCTCGCCGCCCCGATCCTCCTCTGGCGGCGCCTGCCCAAGCCCTTGCAGCCGCCCGCGGAGGGGGACCCCGCGGCGCTCGCGGCCTACCGCGCGGCCCTGCTGGTGCGCCTCGCCGGCCACCCGCTGCTGGTCGCCGCGCCGCCGCAGCACGAGGACGACCTGCCCGCCGCGCTCGCGGTACTCGACGCCGAGGCCGAGCGCCTCGTCAAGGAGACCGCCGGCGCGGTCTTCGTCAGCACGGCGGTGATGCAGAACGGCCGCCTCGACGGCCTGATGGTGCTTTTAAGCCAACTGCGCCTCGTCTGGCGCATCGCCGCGGTGTACCGCCAGCGCCCGTCGCCGCGCGAGATGCTTACCCTCTACGCGCAGGTTGGCGGCAGTGTGCTGGTGGCCGACAGCGTGCAAGAGATCGATTTCGCCGAACTCTCGACGCCGATCGTGACCTCGGTTTTCCCTTCGCTGCAAGGCGGCATCCCCGGCCTGCAGGGCGTTTCCGCGCTGCTGGTGAACAGCCTCGCCAACGGCGCCGCCAACGCTTTCCTGACCCTGCGCGTCGGCCTGCTGGCCAAGACCTACTGCGGCACGCTCGCCGCGCAACCGGCCAGCGCGGTGCGCCGCAGCGCTTCGGCTGAGGCGCTCAGCCTCGTTAGCACCATCGTCAAGGCGCACGGCCAACGCATTGCGCAACGGGCGTGGGGCCTTTTCAAAGATTCGCTCAGCCAGGCCACCGAGGCCACGCTGCACGGCACCAAAGCGGCCCTGACCCGTACCGCCGACGCGACGGGCGAAGGCGTGCGCCAGGTCGGCCGCCAGTTCGGGCACGGCTGGAAGCGCGTCAAGGGCGTGCTGAAATAAGCCGCCGCCGGGCGTCAATCGACGATGAACAGCGTCGCCCCGACGGCGGTACGCGAGCGGTGCGGCTCCGCGCCGTCGGCCACCTGGTAGCTCATGCCGGGGGTGAGCACGAAGCGGCGCCCGTCCTCAAGTTCGGTTTCCAGTTCGCCGGACACGCAGAACAGGATGTGCCCCTTGGCACACCAATGGTCGGCCAGGTAGCCCGGCGTGTAGTCGACGAGGCGCACGCGCAGGTCGCCGAACTGGCGGGTACGCCAGTAGGCCAGGCCGGTCTCGCCCGGATGTTCGGTTCGTTCCACGGCGGACCAGTCCGTCACGCCGAAAGGGATGTTGTTCATCTGCATCGCGATGTTTCTCCTGACAATAAACCTCAATGCCCCGAGGTCTTGGAAAAGAGGTTGAGTACCAGCACGCCGGCAACGATCAGGGTGATGCCGACGATGCCCGGGAGATCGAGCGCCTGGCCAAACAGCAACCAGCCGATAATGGCGATCAGGGCAATGCCGACCCCGGACCAGACCGCGTAAGCGACGGCCACGGGAATCGATTTCAAGGTCAGCGAGAGGAAATAGAAGGCCAGGGCATAGCCGACCACCACCACGAGCGATGGCCAGAAGCGCGAAAAGCTCTCGGAGGCTTTCAGGGCAGAAGTTGCCGCCACCTCGCTGACAATGGCGATGCCGAGATACCACCAGGCGTTCATGGCGCCTCCCGCATCGTTTGCGCTGCCTTGCGCCGGCCAAGCAGCCAGGCCAGGAAGCCTGCCAGAGCCCACATCAGCCCCAGCCATATCACTGCAAGGAACAGCCAGCCAAAGACGCTCGGCGCACACCACCCCCAGCCGCACACGCCCTTGTTGGCAAGCAGCCATGGTACGCCGGCCATCGATAGCAGATACACACCAAGGAAGGGCAGAAAAGCCAGCAGGCCGACCGGTGTCTCAAGCAGGGACGGCCAAAGCAGGAAGGCGGCCACGATCAGCAGGTGGACCATGACAATCGCCACAAAACAGGCTTTCTTCCGCATACAGACTCCTTTCTTCGGCCAGCGCAGCGCCCCCCAGCGCAAAGGCCGAAGCGTACAATACCACTGCCATGGACGCCCCGCGCACTCACCATGGCCCGTACGCCCTCCTCCCGGATTCTGGATTTCACATGCCGCTCATCGCCCCCGAACAGTTTTTCGCCTTCCTCGGCGCCGCCGTTCTGATCACCCTCTCGCCCGGCCCGGACAACCTGCTCGTGCTCTCGCTCGGCATCGCGCGTGGCCGCCAGGCCGGAGTCGCTTTCGGCTTGGGCTGTGGCCTGGGCTGTCTGAGCCACACCCTGCTTGCCGCGCTCGGGGTCAGCGCCTTGATCGCCGCCTCGCCCATGGCCTTCACCGCGCTTAAACTCATCGGCGGCGGCTACCTCGTCTATCTCGGCGTGCAGGCGCTCAGGAGCAGCGGCCGGCTGGACGCGCCGGAGGCGGCCAGCGCGCAGGAGACGAACCTGTGCCTGTTTGCCCGCGGCCTCTTTGCCAACGCCATCAACCCCAAGGTCGTGCTCTTTTTCCTCGCCTTCCTGCCCCAGTTCGTCGATGCCGCGCGCGGCGACGCGGCCTGGCAGATCGTTCAGCTTGGCCTCGTGTTCACCGTGCAGGCCGCCTTGCTCTTTGCCTTGCTCGGACTGTTTTCCGGCCATGTCGGCGCCTGGCTCAAGCGCCACGGACGCGCCGGCCTGTGGCTCGACCGCATCGCCGGCACGGTATTCGTCGGACTCGGGATCAAACTTGCGGCGGGAAATTAGCCACCCGTCATTTTCCCGTGCCGCGCACCACAAAAAATGCGACAATCATTGACCAGTGAGGACTGAGCCCGGCATCTGACATCTAGGGCGCTGAGCACACGGTTTTCGCCATCCCGGTGCGGCACGCCAGCCGCACGCCTTTGGTCGACGCTGCGAGAAAACGCCATGCGCCTCAATCCGCGCGCCCTGTTTTCCCTGTCGTTCATTCTGCTTGCGCTGCTCGCGCTGGCGGCCTGTATCGCCCTGCGCATCGAAGAAACGCAACATTTTTCAGCCAAGCAAGGAGTCCTCGACCTACGCGGCTACGACCTCGACCGGCAAGCGAGCATCGACTTCGGCGGAGAATGGGCGTTCTATTGGCAGCGACGCCTTGAACCGAACGATTTTCCTGCAGCTGCGCCGCCGGATGCTTTTCTGAGCCTGCCTGGCGCTTGGGAAAATCTGTCGATTGCTGGCCACCCCATCCCCGGCAACGGGTACGCCACCTTGCGCCTGACGATCCTCACCGACCCGGCACAAGACCTCCTGGCACTCCGCATCGGTGCCATTTATTCGGCTTACCGGTTGTGGGTCAACGGCAAGAGCGTCGCACAAAGCGGAAAAGTGGGCACCTCCCTTGCGGAGGAAATCATGGAGCATTCGCTGCGCATCGTGCCTCTCCCGGTCGACGGCACTCCGCTCGAACTCATCCTGCAAATATCAAGTTTTCATCTTGATCGAGCGAGCCTGCCGACACTCCGCCTTGGCCGCTTGAGTGCGCTCGATGCCGCGCAGCATCGCATCTGGGGACTGGCTTTATTTGCAGCCGGCACGCTACTGCTGATGGGCATCTATCACGTTGCGCTCTACGCCCTGCACCGAAAGCACTCGGCGCCGCTCTTCTTCGGACTCTACTGTTTAGTCTGGGCAGGTTTTTCGCTCTCCAATGTCACCAGCGACTGGGCCATCCGCGTCTTCTTCCCCGACCTCAGCGGCGAACTGCTCTACCGCAGCAGTCTCGTTTACTACGCACTTGCTGCGCCGCTGAGTTATCACGTTTTTCGCTCGCTCTACCCGGATGAATTTCCACGTCTGCCGCTACAGGTGTTCTGGGTTCTCGGCGCTGCCTACGGCGCCCTCGCTTTATTCGGACCGACGCAGTGGAGCGCCGCCTGGCTGTCAGCCTTCCACCTGGTCGTATTGGCCCGTGCGCTTATTTTTTTGTGGGGCTTGAGTCGCGCCACGCAGCGCGGACGCGAAGGAGCAAGTATCGTTCTTGCGGGTTTTCTCGTCACTTGCCTGCTCAGCCTCAATGACATCCTCAGTTCACTCAACGTCATTCGAACCCCCCGTCTGATGTACCTGGGCATGCTTTTCTTCATGCTCACCCAGGCGCTGGTGCTGGCTCGCAATTTCACCCTGTTATTTACTCGGGTGGAAAAACTCTCGCACGATCTCTCCGAACGCAACCTCGCACTCGAAGAACAAATGGCTGAACGCAACCGCTTGCAGCAGGAGGTCATCTCGATCAGCGAAAACGAGCGGCGCCGCATTAGCCACGAACTGCATGACGGCCTCTGCCAGCAACTGACCGGCGCCCGCCTGCAAAGCGCCGTCCTGGAAAACGGCAGCCCGGACGAAGCCACGCGGAAACGGGCTCAGGCGCAGCTGTCGCAGCTGCTGGCTGAGTCCGTTGAGCACGCCTACCGGCTTTCGCGAGGCCTCTGGTCACTCGGCCCGGAGTCAAGCGACATTGGCCAAGCCC
>CAZHFS010000251.1:0-4755 GCA_964531885.1 uncultured Propionivibrio sp. | reverse complement strand
AAAACCCGGGCCAAGATTGCCGAGCTGAAGTCAGTGCGCTTGTCGGTGCATCGGACAAACAGCCACATTTACGCCCAAGTCTTCGCTGACTGCGGCTCCAAAGTGTTGGCTGCAGCTTCTTCCCTGGAACCCGAAGTCCGCAAGGATCTGCCGAACGGCGGCAACAAAAACGCCGCCACGGTTGTCGGCAAGTTGATCGCAGAGCGTGCGAAGAAGGCCGGCGTCGAGCAGGTCTCTTTCGACCGGAGCGGTTTCCAGTATCACGGACGTATCAAGGCCCTGGCTGAAGCCGCGCGTGAAGCCGGCCTCAAATTCTGATCGGCCAGAGAAAGATCGGAGCAAGTAATGGCAAAACCGCAAAGCAAGAAAACTCAGCAAGCCGAGAAGCCGGATGATGGCATGCGCGAGAAGATGATCTCGATCAACCGAGTGACGAAAGTCGTTAAGGGTGGTCGGATCCTCGGTTTCGCAGCGTTGACTGTCGTTGGTGATGGCGATGGCCGTATTGGCATGGGCAAGGGCAAGTCGCGTGAAGTGCCCGTGGCCGTTCAAAAGGCCATGGAAGAAGCTCGCCGTAAAATGGTCAAAGTCAGCCTGAAGAACGGCACCCTGCACCACACCGTTGTTGGTCGTCATGGCGCCTCGACGGTCATGATGCAGCCGGCGCCTGAAGGTACCGGGATCATCGCTGGCGGCGCAATGCGCGCTGTGTTCGACGTCATGGGCATGACGAACGTCGTGGCCAAGGCGCACGGATCAACCAATCCTTACAACATCGTTCGCGCCACCATCAACGGGTTGCAGGCGATGAGCACGCCTTCCGAAATTGCGGCCAAGCGCGGCAAGACGGTTGAAGAAATCCTGGGGTAAGCCATGGCTGAGAAAAAAATCAAGGTCAAGCTCGTTAAGAGCTTGATTGGCACCAAACAGTCGCATCGTGCGACGGTTCGCGGCCTTGGTCTGCGTCGCCTGAATAGCGTCTCTGAACTCGAAGATACGCCGGCAGTGCGTGGCATGATCAACAAGGTCTCCTATCTCGTGAAGTGCGAGGGCTAAGATGAAACTCAACACCATTCAGCCCGCCGAAGGGGCCACCCACGCCAAGCGTCGGGTCGGACGCGGCATCGGTTCCGGACTGGGCAAGACTGCTGGTCGTGGTCATAAAGGTCAAAAATCGCGCGCAGGCGGTTTCCACAAGGTTGGCTTCGAAGGCGGACAAATGCCGCTTCAGCGTCGCTTGCCCAAGCGTGGTTTCGTTTCGCTGACCAATGATCGCAACGTTGAGGTTCGCCTCTCCGAGATCAACGATCTTCCGGTCGATGAAATTGATCTTCTCACCCTCAAGCAGGCCAACCTGGTTACTCAGCATGCTCTGTCTGCCAAAGTGATCCTTTCCGGTGAGATCACCCGCAAGGTGACGCTCAAGGGTGTCGGCGCTACCAAAGGTGCTAAGGCGGCGATTGAAGCGGCCGGCGGCTCTGTCGCGGAATAATCCAACTTAACGGTGACGTTCCTTGGCGACTCCAGCTAACCAAATCGGCAAAGGCGGAAAATACGGCGATCTCAAACGTCGCCTTATTTTTCTGCTGGGTGCCCTGATCGTTTATCGCATCGGGGCTCACATCCCTGTTCCGGGCATCGATCCTGATGTGTTGAGCGAACTGTTCAACAAGCAGGCCGGCGGCATCCTTGGCATGTTCAACATGTTCTCGGGTGGTGCCTTGTCGCGTTTCACGATCTTCGCCCTGGGTATCATGCCCTATATCTCGTCGTCGATCATCATGCAACTGATGACGCACGCCAGCCCTCAGTTAGAAGCACTGAAAAAGGAAGGTGAGGCGGGACGGCGCAAGATTACGCAATATACGCGTTACGGAACGGTTCTCCTCGCGGTCTTCCAGGGAATCGGGATCGCTATTGCAGTTGAATCGCAACCCGGCCTCGTACCCGAGCCAGGCCTGATGTTCCGCTTTGTGACTGTGGTGACGCTGCTCACGGGGACGATGTTCCTGATGTGGCTGGGTGAACAGATCACTGAACGTGGTTTGGGCAATGGGATTTCGATCATCATTTTTGCCGGTATTGCTGCGGGCTTGCCTAATGCTATCGGCGGTTTGTTCGAACTCGTCCGGACAGGCGCGATGCATCCGCTGAGTGCGTTGTTCATCACAGTTCTCGCTGCTGCGGTAACCGCTTTCGTGGTGTTCGTTGAACGTGGTCAGCGCAAAATCTTGGTTAACTACGCAAAACGGCAGGTCGGCAACAAGATCTACGGTGGTCAAAGTTCGCATTTGCCGCTTAAGTTGAACATGGCAGGCGTCATTCCGCCGATTTTCGCATCCTCGATCATCCTGTTCCCCGCGACAGCGGCTAACTGGTTCAGTTCGACAGAGTCGATGCGCTGGCTAAAGGACATTGCTTCCGCATTGTCCCCCGGTCAGCCGATCTACGTGATGATCTATGCGGTTGCCATCGTCTTCTTCTGTTTCTTCTATACCGCGCTCGTTTTCAATTCAAAGGAAACGGCCGATAACCTGAAGAAGAGCGGTGCTTTCGTTCCCGGAATCCGTCCAGGTGACCAAACGGCGCGTTACATCGACAAGATTCTCATGCGTCTTACGCTGATCGGTGCGGCATACATCACTCTTGTCTGTCTGCTTCCCGAATTCCTGATCCTCAAGTGGAACGTTCCGTTCTACTTTGGCGGGACTTCGTTGCTGATTATCGTTGTCGTGACCATGGATTTCATGACGCAGGTTCAGGCCTACGCCATGTCGCATCAATACGAAGGGCTCCTGAAGAAAGCAAACTTCAAGGGTTCGGGTTTGTCGGCTAAATAGGATGGCAAAGGAAGATCTCATCGAGATGCAGGGCGAGGTTCTTGAGAACCTCCCCAACGCGACGTTCCGGGTTAAGCTCGAGAATGGTCATGTTGTTCTGGGTTTTATCTCCGGAAAAATGCGAATGCACTACATTCGAATTCTTCCCGGCGACAAAGTAACTGTTCAGCTGACGCCATACGATCTTAGTCGGGCTCGGATCACCTTTAGAGCCAAGTAAAGAATCTCTACGCAGTAGATGTAATCAGGCGATGGGCTGGCTGCGCCCGGAACCGAAAATAATAGGAGTTATCCATGAAAGTGCTGGCATCTGTTAAGCGCATCTGCCGCAACTGCAAAATCATTCGGCGCCACGGCATCGTGCGCGTGATCTGCTCGGATCCGCGTCACAAGCAGCGTCAGGGTTGATCAGCCGGACTCGAATGAGTTTCCGGCCGATTAAGGATATAATTGGAAGTTTCGCATTTTTGGGGTGAATAGATGGCCCGCATCGCAGGGGTAAATATACCCAACCATCAGCACGCCGAGATCGCCTTGACCGCGATCTACGGCATCGGTCGCAGCCGCGCACAGAAAATCTGTGAAGAAGTCGGCATCGTCCGCACGACCAAGGTTAAAGATCTGACGGAAGCCGAAATGGACCGTCTGCGTGACCAGGTCGGCAAGTACACCGTCGAAGGCGATCTGCGCCGCGAAGTCACGATGAGCATCAAGCGTCTGATGGACCTCGGTTGCTATCGTGGTCTGCGTCATCGCAAGGGTCTTCCTTGCCGTGGCCAGCGTACGCGGACCAATGCCCGGACCCGTAAGGGCCCGCGCAAGGCCATCGCCGGCAAGAAATAAGAGGACCTGAACATGGCCAAGACTGCAACCAAAGTTCGCAAGAAAGTCAAAAAGAACGTTGCCGAAGGTATCGCGCACATTCACGCGTCCTTTAACAACACCATCATTACTATCACTGATCGTCAGGGCAATGCCCTGTCGTGGGCAACTTCAGGTGGCGCCGGCTTCAAAGGCTCGCGTAAGAGCACCCCGTTTGCAGCGCAGGTTGCTGCTGAAGCCGCTGGCAAGGCGGCCCAGGAATGCGGCGTGAAGAACCTCGAAGTGCGCATCAAGGGCCCGGGGCCTGGTCGTGAGTCATCTGTCCGTGCGCTAAACGCGCTGGGCATGAAGATCACTGCCATCACGGACGTGACGCCGATTCCGCATAACGGCTGCCGCCCCCCCAAGAAGCGTCGCATTTAAGGAGAAAGACAAGTGGCTCGTAATCTCGATCCGAAGTGCCGCCAGTGCCGCCGCGAAGGTGAGAAGCTGTTCCTCAAGGGTGATAAATGCTTCACCGATAAGTGCGCGATTGAGCGTCGTGCTTATGCGCCTGGCCAACACGGTCAGAAGTCAGGTCAGCGCCTGTCGGACTATGGCGTTCATCTGCGCGAAAAGCAGAAAATTCGTCGCATCTACGGCGTGCTGGAAGGGCAATTCCGCAAGGTTTACAAAGAAGCTGACCGCCGCAAGGGCGTTACCGGCGAAAACCTCCTGCAATTGCTGGAGTCGCGTCTTGATACGGTCGTGCATCGCATGGGCTTTGCTGCCTCGCGTGCCGAATCGCGTCAGGTCGTTCGTCACAATGCCATCCTCGTCAATGGTCGTCGCGTGAATATCCCGTCGTACCAAGTGCGCCCGGGCGACGTCGTTGAAGTTGCCGAAAAAGCCAAGAATCAATTGCGTATTAAGGCTGCTCTTGCTGCTGCAGAGTCGCGTGGTTTCCCCGAGTGGGTTGACGTCGACGCCAAGGCTGCTAAGGGGACCTTCAAGGCTCGTCCCGAGCGCAGTGAGTTGCCGCCGACGATCAACGAGAGTCTCGTTATCGAGCTTTACTCGAAGTAATCGCGGCTCCTCTTGACTGAAACAGGCA
>CAZHFS010000250.1:0-4794 GCA_964531885.1 uncultured Propionivibrio sp. | reverse complement strand
CTTCGATGCGCGTCGACAACTCGCGCATCACCTGCGCGGCGGCGGTGATCTCGCCAATAGTTTCTTTCTTGACGCGCAGACCTGTAAGGATCGCGGCGGTCATCACCGGTGAGATTTCACCTTTCATGATCTGACGCATCAGCGAAATCATTTCGTCATGGAAGATTTCGCGATGCTCAATAACCCGCAACAAGGCGTCCTGTGGCTTCATTTGGCGTGCTCCTCAAGGAAGTTTTTCAGCATGTCGTGACCGTGTTCGGTCAGAATCGATTCGGGATGGAACTGCACCCCTTCAACCGCCAGCGTTTTGTGGCGCATACCCATGATCTCGCCATCGTCCGTCCAAGCGGTAATTTCCAGACAATCCGGCAGCGATTCGCGCTCGACGGCCAGCGAGTGGTAGCGCGTACAAATCACCGGATTGGGCAAATCGCGAAACACGCCGACGTTGTTGTGGTGCACCGGCGATACCTTGCCATGCATCAACCTCTTGGCATGCACTACCTTTCCGCCAAAGGCCTCACCGATGGATTGGTGCCCAAGACAAACGCCGAGTAGCGGAATCTTACCGGCATATTCACGGATTGCCGCCAGTGAAATCCCGGCTTGCGCAGGCGCGCAAGGGCCGGGGGAAATCACGAGGTAGTCCGGATTGAGTTTGGCAATTTCCGAAACCGAAATGGCATCGTTGCGGAAAACCTTCACCTCCTGCCCCAACTCGCCAAAATACTGAACGAGGTTGTAAGTAAAGGAGTCGTAGTTATCGATCATCAGCAGCATATTAGGGCTATCTCCTTGATTCTGTTAGCCCCTGCCTCGGTGATCTGAAAATCTTATCCGGCTGCTTATCCGGTTTTTCTGACGCTGCTCCTTTTTTGGGGGCTGGCGAGGGGTAAAGCGTTGTTCTGCGAATGGCGCATTATCGCCTGTCCTACCACAGCCGGCAAGAAAAGGAAAAGGGGCCTCGCGGCCCCTGGGTTTCCTGCTTGCATGTCATGCCGCCTGCTGGTGTTGTTCGTCGTTGGCCGGCAGCATCCCGGCCTGCTTCTTGATCCACGTCTGCACCGCCGACTCCAGCCACCCCGAGGCATGCGCCCCGAGCTTGATCGGCTCGGGAAACTCCTTTGCCTTGATCTTCTTGTAGATAGCCGACTTCTTCAGGCCCACCATGTCGATCACCTGGGGCAGGCGGATGATTTTTTCGTTAGGGTTCATTTCGTCACCTCGATTGTTTCGGATTTTGTAACGCACTTCTTGGTGCTGACCTTCCCGACCATTTCGTTGTGGCACTCGTCCCAGCTGCTGTCGGTCGTGGTCTTACTGTCAGGGCAGCGAGTGAAGTAGTGATAGCGGTCGCCAGAGAGGAACGCATAGACCTTGCAGCCGTCCGCGTCGCGGATCACGTGCGGGGTTTCTTCTGCACGACGGCGGGCGGCCTTGGCTGCCTCGTCAGCTTGTCTATCGGCAATCGCCTCGGCATCGAACTTCGTGTCGTAGATGATGAAGCCGACGATCCAGACAATCAGGAGCAGAAAGAACGACCCCCACCCTTCGCCGGCCCCTTTGTTCATGCCGACGATGATCGAGAAGAGGACGATGATCACGAAGATGGCGACAGCAATCATGCCGCCCTCCTGAGCCGCCGTTCCAGCTTGCGACCGATCACGTCATGCTCGATCGCGCAGCTGGCGAACGGGATGTCGTCTTCGAAGTCGTTCATGTTGCTCGATGGCGGCCGACGAGCTGGGCTACCACCGCCACCGTTGCCTTGCTGGCGCGGCGATGGCGCGCCGCTACCTTCCCCGCCACTCTGGCCACGGCCGCCCAGCATCTGCATGGTGTCGGCGACGATCTCGGTAGTGTAGCGGTCGTTACCGTCCTTGTCCTGCCACTTGCGGGTAGCCAGCTTCCCCTCGATATAGACCTGGCTGCCCTTCTTCAGGTACTGGCCGGCGATTTCGGCCAGCTTCCGGTAGATCACGATCCGGTGCCACTCTGTGGCCTCCTTCTTCTCGCCGGTGGCCTTGTCCTTCCAGCTGTCCGTCGTGGCGATGGTGATGTTGCAAACCGCGTCGCCGTTCGGCATGTAGCGGGTTTCTGGATCCTTGCCGAGGTTGCCGACGAGGATTACTTTATTCACTGATGCCATTACGTGGCCTCCTGTTGTGTAAATAGATCGGTGCCTGGTTTGTTCCTTTTGTTGGGCAAGCTCTTCAGGCAGAAAAACCACTTCCGGGCAGACAGCCAGACCTTGTACGGGTGGTACTTCCGCTCGCCGAACGGGTAGGCCTTGTCAATTGCGTCCGCGATCTCCTGTGGTTTTGCGCCGACCTGTACCTGTTCGGCATGAACCTTGAACATCACCTGCAGGGCAGAGTCTCGCCAGCTCATGCTGCCTCCCTATGCGATTCCAGATCGTCGAAGAAGGACGACAGATGCGACCGCAGCGCAGAGCGCCACGACTCCGTTGCCGACGCACTTAAGACGTGCGGCTCTGCTATCACCCATGTCGAAGGCCAACCCATTAACCAAGCGCCGAAAATCGGGTTCAAGTGCCGGCGCGAGTTCTGGGTAGTGTTGGAGAACTGCTGCCCATCGCGGATCGGCTGGGCCAGGGGCGAATAGGCCACAAAGTTGGCCAGCTGACCCTTTAGGGTGCCGAACACCAGGGCGGTGTCGATCTCGCCGTCCTCGGCCAGTGCGTCGAGCCAGTACAGCAAGTCCTCGCGGCCCTTGAGGTCGAGAACATCGAAGCGGTCGAGCACCACCTTCTTGGCGTCGCAGCCCCGAGCCGTCAAGCGTTCCTTGACGGCTGCGCCGTCGGTGCGCAGTCCCATCAGCCCGAACAGGAAGGCGCGGCGGTCGTCGGTCGGCATGTGAGCAAAGCGCTGGGCATCCAGCACATAGGGGAGCGCGGCGTGGTCGGAATGCACCCCTTTGCCGGCGGGCAGCACGATCGAGAACTGAGAGTCCTCGGTATCGACCTGAACGAAACCGGCCTCCTGCCCCTCGGTGACCAGGGCGACGTAGTCCTTCTTCAGGCCGACCCGGACGCTCTCGCCGGTCATGGCCATGCGGACGGCCTCCTGCAGCGATGACTTCACGATTGATAGTTTCGTTTCCATGTCTCGGACTGTAAGGAGTCCGCGCGTGGGTTCAAGGACAAAAACAATGGCTCGACCGCAGTTTCAACCGACTGACGAAGATCGTGCCCTGGTCGAGCAACTTGCCGCCTTCGGCATACCGGTGGAGAGCATGACGCTCTTCGTCAAGACCAAGGAAGGCAAGCCCATCAGCGAACGAACGCTCCGCAAGCACTTCGTTAAGGAGCTCGATCAAGGCGAGCTGAAGGCCAACGTCAAGGTGGCCCAGACGCTCTTCAAGAAGGCTATATCCGGTGACACGACGTCCATGATCTTCTGGCTGAAGACCCGGGCGCGCTGGAAGGAATCTCCCCAGCGTGTCGAACTGACCGGGAAGGATGGCGGCCCGGTGGAGCAGAAGACGACGGTGGTCGATGAACAGCAAATCAAAGCCGCGGTCTCGAAGCTCGAAGGCGAGTATTGACCCAGCGGTCGAACTGGCGGTCGCCAAGGCGAAATGCGAGAACGACCACCTGTTCTTCACCCGCTACTTCTTCAAGCACCGCCAGGGCATCAAGTTCCTGGTCAATTGGCACCATCACCTGATTAGCGACACCGTTCAGCGTGTCATTGACGGCGAGCTGAAGAACGTCGTGATCAACGTCCCCCCGGGGTCGTCGAAGACCGAGATTGTCGCCATCAACCTGATGGCCCGAGGCCTTGCGATCAATCCGCGCGCCCGGTTCCTGCACATCAGCTATTCGGACGACCTGGCGCTGCTGAACAGCGGCACCGCCAAGGAGATCGTCCAGTCCGACGAGTTTCAGGCGCTGTGGCCGCTGAAGGTGGCAGACGACGCCAAGTCGAAGAAGCGCTGGAACGTCGAGGTCGATGGAAAGACCGCCGGCGGCGTCTATGCCGTATCGCTGGGCGGCCAGATCACCGGTTTTCGCGCTGGCCACATGACCGAGGGCTGGCAAGGCGCGATCATCATCGACGACCCGCTGAAGGTCGAGGACGCCTACAGCAAGACGAAGCGGGCGGCCGCCAACCGGAAGCTGGTCTCCACGGTGAAGAGCCGGAAGGCCAACCCGGACACGCCGATCATCGTGATCATGCAGCGGCTGGCCGAGGAAGACCCGACCGGCTTCATCAAGGCGCAGAAGGTGCCGGGCGAGTGGGAGTTCATCAACATCCCGGCCCTGATCGACGACGAGTACGTCGAGGCCCTGCCGGAAAAGTATCAGGGGCTGATCGAGGACGCCGCGCGCGACGAGCATGGGCGGTTTAGCTACTGGCCCTACAAGGAGCCGCTGGCCGACCTGATCGAGCTGGAGGCAAAGGACCGCTACGTTTTCAGCGGGCAGTACCAGCAGCGCCCGTCCCCGCTTGGTGGCGACATCATCAAGGGCGAGTTCTTCGGCCGCTACACGGTCGTGCCGCCGCTTCGGTACCGCAAGGTAATAGCCGACACGGCCCAGAAGACCGCCGAGCGCAACGACTTCAGCGTGTTCGAGTGCTGGGGACTTGGCGAGGATGGCCGCATCTACCTGCTGGACATGATCCGCGGGAAGTGGCCGGCGCCGGAATTGAAGCGCCGGGCCATCGCCTTCTGGAACAAGCACAAGGACACCGGCGACTTCGACGCACCGCTGCGCCAGCTGCTGGTCGAGGACAAGTCCAGTGGAACCGGGCTAATCCAGGACATCGA
>CAZHFS010000249.1:0-4794 GCA_964531885.1 uncultured Propionivibrio sp. | reverse complement strand
CTGTAACGAGGACGTGAAGCGTGCCTACCTCGGCATGTGACTTCGGTACCCAACCCAAAACACGGTGCTCATGGCGCCGTTTTTTTTGCGTGGCTATATAAGCGGCTATATAAGCCCTAGCACGCTGCGGATGGTTCGTACGACGCCATTATCATCGTTGCCGGGGGCTTGAAAGCGGGCGGCGGCCTTGAGTTTTGGATGGGCGTTGGCCATGGCAAAGGAATAAGCGGCCTCGTTCATCATTTCAAGGTCGTTCAGAAAGTCGCCGAAGGCCATGGTCTGCTCGCGCGAGATACCGAATTTTTCCTGAATGTGTCGGATGCCGCTTCCTTTGTTGGCCTGCGGTACCATCAGGTCAAGCCAATGGGCGCCAGAAACGGCAACCTGGTGTGTATGGACGCAATGGGCAAAAGCAGGCAATGTCAGGCGCTCGGAGGCGTTGTGCGCAAAAACTGCCAATTTTAGAATGTCGTCCTCAACGCGTTGCAGGTCGGGAACCATCTTCAGTCGGTGGTAGTACTTGGCAACTTCTGCATGAAAATCAGGTGCGTCGGTTTCGATGTAGGCCGAGTGTTTCCCGCACAAGACCATATTGACGCCGGGTTCGCGCTGTTTCAGGTGGCGACCGATCTCTACTAGGTTGCGGGCTTCGGTACGATCAAGGGGCTCGGAGAATAATTCTTCTCCCCGATGAACGACATACGTGCCATTCTCAGCAATGAAAACCAGTTCATCGGCAATGGCCGAGAAGCGTTCAAGCAAGCTGTAATACTGCCGACCGCTGGCCGGGCAGAACAGGATGCCACGCGCGTGCAGTGTTTCGATCAGTGGCCAGAAATCATCATGGATACGATCGGCGTTGTCGAGCAGAGTGCCATCCATATCGCAGGCGATTAGGCGAATATCGGGCACTGCGTCGAATCTGGGTAGTTCATTGGACATCGGTAAGATCAGTTCTATCGTGCGGGACGATTCAAGGCGCAGTGCCAGGTAATCGTTCAAAAGTGGAATGGGTCGGATTTCATGCAGGAATAACTCAGCCGAGGCATTGGTAATCCTAAAGGGGCGACATCTGGCTAAGCCAAGTTCTCAGGCGGTACTTTTCAAGCCGTGGCGGGAGGGGGGCATCGTTCGGGGTGCAGTGCTCGTGGCTCATCTTGAACAGTGCCCCGCTGTGCGGCCAGTACATTGCTCCGATGGGTGAAACCTTCGGCAACAATCCCTTCAGCAAAGGTTTAGCCAGCATCATGTGCCAAATTTCTGCTCTTGAAGCACATTTCTTCGTAAAAAAACTGCGCGCTGGAGGATTCGTTCGGAAACTGCAGATGCATAGCTCGGTGCTGGCCCCTGTGGTGAGGGCATTGCCAGCGGTGAAGATGACGGTATCAAAAGCAGCCATCATATTTGCAAGCAAAACAAGCATCCTACACCCGTTGGGCAATGAGAGGGGATACCTCGGATTAAGTTATAGACATGCGCATCCGACAGCGGTTAAGGCGGGTACCATGAGCACTGAACATGACATTTGCTGCCCCTTGCGCTAGGGGGCGGTAATGGAAGTATCGAAGGTATGAACCACATCAATGAAATATGAAAGGGTGTCGCATGCAGCAGGCCATCATCCATCTGCATCAAGGTGTATTTGAATACCCCGTGCTGGCGGTGCGCGGTGGTACCTCGACGGGGCTGGTACTCCACGCCGGGCTAGTGCCTGAGGACGAAGCGTTGCGCGACGAATTGCTACGGCATCTCATGGGGGTTCCACTTTACGGTGAGATCCCGGGCAACAAACAAACCACAGGCCTCGGGCGCGGTACGCCGACCAGCAATAAGGTGTTCATCGTCGGCACCGAAAATCACGACGGGCGCTTGCGCCTGGTGAGCACATTGGCCCAATTGGCGGCGTATACCTCGGCCATCGACTGGAGCGTCAATTGCGGCAACCTTTCGTCGATCCTGCCGCTCTGGGCCTATGATGCCGGCCTACTTCAGGCCGACCCGGTATCGCGCGAACTGTGGGTCGACATTCGTAACACCAATACCGGGGTGATCACTCGTGCTCGCATGCGCCTGACTGACGAAGGGCAGCTCCATTGCAGCGAGATTCCGGGGGTCGATGGTTCGTGGCCCGCAGTTGACCTCTTCCTGCAGCGTCCGGTGGGCGCCAAGACTGGGCAACTGTTGCCGACCGGCCTGGTCAGCGAGCGGGTTGAAGGTGTCGAAGTGTCCTGTGTCGACGTGGCCGTGCCGATGGTATTGATCCGTGCGAGTGATTTGGGCAAGACCGCGCATGAGTCGGTTTCCGAACTGGAGGCCGATCCGGTATTCATGGCAGCACTGCGCCGGGTCTGGATTACTGCGGCCTTGCGGATGCAACTCAAGAATCGCGAAGGACGTCTTCTGACTTCCGAAGAAATCGCAAAAAGCGAGACGGTGCCCAAAGTGGCGATTCTGGGGCCGGGGATGCACGGCGGGGCTTTGAGCGTACGCTATTTCACGCCGCAGAAGGGGCATGCCTCGCTGGCCGTATCCGGCGGGTGCTGCATTGCCTCGGCCTGTCTAATCGACGGGAGCGTACCTCAGAAGCTGTCCGCCGGGGTGGCTGTACCAGGACCGGAATACACCGAGTTTGGGGTGAATCTCGAAAATCCGGCAGGGGTGCTTACGACAACAGTGATAGCGCGGCAGGCCTCAGAGGGCCTTGACATCGATAGTGCCGCATATCAACGGAGCGCACAAATTTTGCAGCGAGGCATGGTTCCCTTGTATCGGGCATCGCTGGCGTTACGTCGATGGTTGGGGATACGGGCGTCTTGATGCACGGCAAGGTGATCCGCAAATAGAATTGTGATCTCCGCAACAAAAAGGCGGGCGTCTAGGGACGCCCGCCTTTTTTTATTCAGTCTTCCGACCGAGCGTTCGTTGCGAACGAAGTTTAGCCGCAGGTCCCCACGGCGCCGCAGGCGGTGCAGAAATCACAGCCATCCTTACGGATCATGGTGTGATTGCCGCATTCGCCGCACAACTTACCGGCCGTCGGCATCGGCGAAGTGGTGTCGGACGGCGGTTGCAGGATGCCCATTTGCTGCAAGGGGAAGCCGCTGTCGTCGAGGATGCCAAGCATGGCGTAACGGTGAATGATGAGATGTGCGATGTACGCGACCGTCGACGGGTAGGTTTGCTGCTTGCGAGTGCCCGGAACGAAAGCCATGAAGTCGCCGAGTGGCTCAGGGTAGTCGAGCAATTTACGCAGTTTCATGCCGATCCAGGCCGGATCGAGGACGCGCATGTCAAGTGACAGGAGCTTGGTCAGGCCGTCCAGCGCGCGTGGGTAGTTGCCCGAGAGCCAGACCGAATATGGGCGCGTGACACCGTCGGGCAAGGTGATTTCTTTAAGGCCGAGCACAAAATCTTCGTTGGTTGCCGGGTTGAAGACATCCACCGTCCACGAGAGCGTGCCGTCGGTACCGGTTTTCGGTTCCTTGAGGCTGAAGAGCGCGTCAAGCACTGGCGTTGGTCCTTCGTTCTTGAAGAAACCGAGTTGGTCGACGCGGTACTCGATCAGGCGGGCCATCGCCGAAACCACAGAGGGCATGCGCTTCTTTTCGCCGAAGGGCGGGAAGGTCATGTCAAAGCCTTCGCCGTTTGGCGTCTTGGCCAGGGATTCCAGTTTGAGCGCGAGCCAGCCGTGGTCGTTGGCACGCATGTCCATTGACAGCGTCTTGGCGACGGCGCCGAGACCGCGCGGCACCGCCGGTCCATTCACCCAGGCTTCGAAGGGCCATGAACGACCTTCCTGCTCGACGTGGCCGACGAAAAGGGCAAATTTGCCATGTTCTCCGTCGATCATGTACGTCCAGGCCATATTGCCTTCCGGCAGACTCGGGCGGCCGGGCCAACGCAGGCTGGAGAGCACCGGTGCGGGCAGGTTCTTGATCGACAACCGGCGGTTGGCATCGCCATTGATGAAATCTTGCGGCGCCTTGGCGGTGTCGGCCTGTTCTGTGGCTGGTTTTGCGGGTTCGACCGAGAGGACGGCGCCAAGCACACTATTGGGGCGGTAGGTGGCAAGTCCTTTCAGGCCAGCCTTCCAGGCGCTCATGTAAAGATCCTGGAAATCCTCGTACGGATAATCGGCCGGAACGTTGACCGTCTTCGATATCGAGGTGTCGACGTACGGGGCGACTGCGGCGACCATGTTTTTGTGGGCCTCAGCCGATATTTCGAGCGCGGTGACGAAATAATCAGGCAGGTTTTCGACGTCGCCACCCTGATGTTTGAAGAGGCGCCAGGCGTAATCTTCGACGGCGTATTCCTTGAGCGTGCCGTCGGCCATGCGCTTCTTGCGGTTGTAGGTCCAGGAGAAGGGGGGTTCGATACCGTTCGAGGCGTTATCGGCGAAGGCCAGCGAGATTGTTCCGGTCGGCGCGATTGAGAGCAGGTGCGAGTTGCGCAGACCGTGCTTGCGGATTTCCGCCTTGACGTCGGCCGGCAGGCGGGAAGCAAAATTGCCGCCCGAGAGGTAGAGTTCGGCGTTGAACAGCGGGAAGGCGCCCCGTTCCTTGGCCAGTTCGACCGAGGCAAGGTATGCCGTGTTGCGCATGTGTTCCGAGATACGCGCGCCCATGGCCATGGCTTCCTGCGTGTCATAGCGCATCCGCAGCATGCACAGCGCGTCGCCAAGGCCGGTAAAGCCAAGGCCGACGCGGCGCTTGTTGGCGGCTTCCTCGCGCTGGCGCTCGAGCGGCCAGGCGGTGACGTCAAGCACGTTGTCGAGCATGCGCGTCGAAACTT
>CAZHFS010000248.1:0-4806 GCA_964531885.1 uncultured Propionivibrio sp. | reverse complement strand
GTGACCTACATCCGTTATCAAAACGGCATATCGATGCTGCGCGGCAGTAGCCTGCCGCTCAGAACGCTGGCCGACCTCCAAGGAAAAAGCGTCATTGCCTTCAAAGGAGCAAAGGACATCCTGCCTGGGCTGAAAGAAGCGATCCCCAGTTTCTCCCGTTATGACGAAAACACCGAGCAGCTTATCCACTCCAACCTGCTGTTCGCCAAACGTGCCGACGCCGTGATCGCCGACGGACTGATTTTTGCCGAACACAACCGCCAGTTGCGCACCAGCGCCAGCGCGGGAAAAAAACTGCCCTTCGACCCGAGTCAGGGCGTCGTCTTCAGCGCGGTTTTCCCCGCCACGCCCTACACCATGGTGTTCAGGACGGCAGCACTGCGCGACGATTTCAATCGCTGCTTTGCAAAATTGCAGGGAGCCGGACGCATCGATGCGATCCTCAGGGCAGCCGTTGCCCCCTACCGGGAAACCGTTGGCACCCAATACCTGGGATATTGAAGCCCTCCGTCTCTCGCGCCCCCTCGGGCACTCCGACCTAGCCCGTCCGTTGGCGGACACTGCGGCCGCTCCTCACCGTCAGGCGATCTGCAGCGCCTTTAAAATGGGCAAGGTTTTTTCCGCAAACGTGGCCGCTTGGGTACTCAGTTCGGCAAGGTTGTCTTCCGGCGTCTCGATCGTTTTTCCCTCCTTGATAATCCGCTGCCCCTGGGCGCCAAGAATCTGCCACGCGAACCGCGCCCACTCATCCGGCTTCTTCTTGCCCCGGCTGAGCGCAAGCAGGAACAGCTGCTGGAAACGATGCACCACCACCCCGCAACCGGTCACCGGACTCGCCAGGTGATAGATTTCACCGCTGCCCCGCGCCCGGTCCATGAGATGCCGATTGAAACGCTCGGCGCTGGCCTTGGCCCTGGCTGTTGTCGCCTCGTCCTGCACGAGGGCGAGCGCTCCGGTCCCCGCGAGAAGCATGACCGCTTGCGTCAGCTGCACGAAAGTCACGCCGCTGGCCCGGACGGCCAGCGCAAGCTGGTCAAGAGACTTGGGCTGGTGGTCAGCCAGCTCATCAAGAATGGGAACATAGATCGCCTCGCGCATGGTCGACTCGCCGGCCGCCCCGGACACGGTGAGCGAGACATCGGCACGCGGCTGAATCAGGATCACCCGTTGCGCCCCAAGTGCCTCGGTTTGTTCGAGGGGATTGAGCTTGCGCGCTCCCTTGACCCAGTAATCGCGACGAAACCGCTGGTTGACCATGAAGTCGCGCACACTCTCGCGGAACCTGGGGTCCGGAATGGTCTTCAGCAAATCCTGCTGTTCTGCCGAAAGGTTGATGGCGTCCACATGGTCGAGAAAATAGGCAGAGCAGGCAAAGCTGACCTTGGCTGGTTCCAGCCAGTCGGCCAGCGTCGCAAAGTGCATCGGCAGCCAGTCCTGATTGAAATACTCGTGTGCAAGGTAGTGGCGATCCTGCGTCTTCAACTCAGCAAGGCGCCTGACGATCTGCGGGTGAACCTCGGCATAGGTAGGATTGGTCGCCATCAACTGGTCAACAAAATCCAGCGCCCCATTGATGCGGCTGACAATCCCGGCACCTTCGGCACCGAGTGTGCGAGCATGCTCGGCCATCAAATGGCGCATCGGTGCAAACGCTGCCCAGCCGGGCTGGGTGTTGTAGCTGATGTAGAGTGCGCCGCCCACCTTGAGTTTGCGTCGGACAAAATCCGCAATCACGCGCCGGTTGTCATCGGAAATCCAGCTCCAGATACCGTGCAGGCCAATACTGTCGAAATCTGGCAGATCGGTCCGGACACAGAAGTCGGCAAAGGCTTCGTCATAGAGTTGCGCGGGCGACCCCGCCGCCCGCGCAAGCGACTGGGCGAAGCTCGCATGCACTGGATTGAAATCGGTGGCGTACCACGTATCGCCGGTAGCCGCCGCGTGGATGTTGGCGCTCATGCCCTGACCGAAACCCAACTCGCAATGCACGCCCTGCGCAGCCGGGACCAGACCGGCGTTGAGAAAAGCCAGCCGCGCGCGCAAAGGATTGAGCTCGGAATAGTAGCCGAAGGTGTAATCAATGTCGGCCGTATAGCCGGCAGTCCAATCGCTCATCACAGCCCCTTCAGATTATTGTGGTGCACTGCTGTCGGACATAAAAACAAAAGATTAGCGCTTCCCCTTGGACACCTGCGTGCTAAAGACAGGAGCATTCTGCCTGTTTTCGCCGCACAGTAGAACTAAGCCCGTCGATCACGCCGCATTAACCGGCCGCACCCAGCTTCACGAGGCGTCAGAAAAGCGCGCAAAGGCTGGAAGGCGCATCTGGGTGCGCCTTCCAGCCTGACCTGCTTGGATAATCCGCGCATGGCGGGGCAAGAATGCAGCGCGCAGGGAGGCGCTGAAGAAATCGGCGAGCGGGATGCCGCACAAGGAATCCTGCGCGCAACGACCAAGACGTTTCAAGACGATAGGCGCAGGAACGCGCACCGAACCACACAGCCGCGAGTCGCCCCCGCCTGTGCAGTCATTGTTTCAGCGTTTCCCTAGATCCCCGAGCCGCCTTCTTCCAGACCCGGCGCAGCGAATACCTTGACCTGTCTTGGCTTGAGCCAGACCATCTGCTGTCGTTCGAGGGCCAGGACGTTGGCACGCTCGCGGGTGAGTTCGACTTCGACAAGCTCGCTACCGTGCGCAAGTTCGACACGCACCAAGGGGCCGATAGCATGCACGCTCTGCACCTGGGCTTCCAGTCCAGCAGCAACCGGTGAGCGCTCGATGTCGATGTCGTGCGGGCGGACAAAGGCAAGCGCCCCACCTTCGCGCGCAACACCCGCGCCTGCCTCGCCGCGCCCGACATCTGCCCACTGCCCATGCACGCGGCTGTGGAAGACATTCACGTTGCCAAGGAACTGGTAAACGAAGGGGGAAGCGGGACTGGAATACACTTCGTCAGGCGTACCGATCTGCTCGATCCGCCCCTGATTCATCACCACCACACGGTCGGCGACTTCGAGAGCTTCTTCCTGGTCGTGGGTAACGAAGACGCTGGAGATATGCATCTCGTCGTGCAGGCGGCGGAGCCACCGGCGCAGTTCCTTGCGCACCTTGGTATCGAGCGCACCAAAAGGTTCGTCGAGGAGCAGCACCTTGGGCTCGACGGCCAGCGCACGCGCCAACGCGATGCGCTGACGCTGCCCGCCGGAGAGTTGCGACGGATAGCGGTCGGCGAGCCAGTCGAGCTGCACGAGCCCGAGGAGTTCGTGCACCCGGCGGCGGATCTCGGTTTCGCTCGGTCGTTGATCGCGCGGCCTCACACGCAAGCCGAAGGCTACGTTCTCGAACACCGTCATGTGCCGGAACAGGGCGTAATGCTGAAAGACAAAACCGACCTGACGCTCACGCGCGTGCAGGTGGGTGGCTTCCTCGCCGGCAAACTTGACGTGCCCGCTGTCGGCCGATTCCATGCCGGCGATGATGCGCAGCAGCGTCGTCTTGCCACAGCCCGAGGGGCCAAGCAGGGCGACAAGTTCGCCGGTCGGGATGTTGAGGTCGATATTGTCGAGCGCGACAAAGCTGCCGAAACGCTTGCCGACGCCACAGATTTCAATGCTCATGGTCTGGACTCAAACGGGAGGAGTGCAAGAGGAAGGGATGGCGGCGTGTCATGATGCGCGCCCGGTTTGGCCGCCTGCGGCGCTCCCCTCGGGAGCCAGCGAGGCATCGAGCATCGCGTTCTCCTGGCGCATGCGCCATTCAACGACGGTCTTGGCGACCAGGGTAACCAGCGCCAGCAGGGCGAGGACGGAGGCCGAGGCAAAGGCCCCGACCGCGTTGTATTCGTTGTACAGGATCTCCACGTGTAGGGGCAGGGTATTGGTCTCGCCGCGGATATGCCCGGAAACCACCGACACCGCGCCGAACTCGCCCATCGCCCGGGCGTTGGCCAGGATCACCCCGTACAGGAGCCCCCACTTGATGTTGGGCAGGGTGACACGGAAAAACATCTGCCAGCCCGAGGCACCGAGGGAGACGGCGGCCTCTTCCTCATCCTTGCCCTGCGACTGCATGAGCGGGATGAGTTCGCGCGCCACAAAGGGAAAGGTGATGAACAGGGTGACGATGATCATCGCCGGCAAGGCGAAGACGATCTTGATGTCATGCGCCGCCAGCCACGGCCCGAACAGCCCCTGCGCCCCGAAGAGCAGAAGAAAGGACAGGCCGACAACCACCGGCGAAACGGCGAAGGGCAGATCGATGAGCGTAATCAGGAGGCTCTTGCCACGGAAATCAAACTTGGCGATGGCCCAGGCCGCGGCAATCCCCACAGCGATGTTGAACGGCAGCACCACCACCGCGATCAACACGGTCAGGCCGATCGCCGACAGCGCCTCGCGGTCGGCCAGGGCAGCCGTGTACGCGGCAAAGCCGCCCGCCAAGGCCTCGACAAACACCGCGACGAGCGGCAGGCCGAGGAAAAAGAACAGGAAGCCCAGGCCGAGCGCGGTCAGGACATAACGCAGCCAGCGCGGTTCAGCGGTAGCCATGCGGGTCGCTCGGCCGCTCATAGACTCACCCTTTCTTTGCCGTGATGTCGGTTGGCCGCCCACCACTGCAGGCCATTGACCGCCAGCAGCAGAACGAAGGAGATGACCAGCATGACCACGGCCAGCGCGGTGGCGCCGACGATGTCGTACTGTTCAAGCTTGGAGATGATGAGTAACGGTGTGATCTCGGAGATGAGCGGCATATTGCCGGCGATGAAGATCACCGAGCCGTACTCGCCGATGGCGCGCGAGAAGGCCA
>CAZHFS010000247.1:0-4826 GCA_964531885.1 uncultured Propionivibrio sp. | reverse complement strand
CCCAGGCCAGGGATGAAAAGGAAGAGCAGCGGGCTGATATCCGCAAGACCAGCCAGTCGATACTCGATCAACTGTACAAAACCAGACCGTCTGCCCGCGGGGCGGTCAAAGCAGCGGCCGGTTATGCCGTGTTTAGCAATTTCGGAATGAAGATATTTTTTGCCGGGGGCGGCACCGGGTCTGGGCTGGCCGTTGATAACGCGACTGGGCGTGAAACCTTCATGAAGATGGTCGAGGTTCAGGCTGGGCTGGGGTTAGGCGTCAAGAAATTCCGTCAGGTGTTTGTCTTTGAGACAGCGGCGGCGATGCAGTCCTTCGTTGAATCGGGCTGGGAATTTGGCGGGCAGGCGACGGCGGCGGCGACCGACGGCAAGAAAGGGGGCGCCTATCAGGGGGCTTTGTCGGTGATGCCGGGGGTATGGGTCTATCAGCTGACCGATAAAGGACTGGCAGTTGAGCTGACGGGCAAGGGCACGAAGTATTACAAAAATACGGACTTGAATTGAGGTGATGCTATGAGCGATAACAAACTGAGTGCCGACGAGGTCGGGCTCGTCGCCGTCCTGGTCGAGCGGTTGGAGCGTCAGCGTCTGCCGCGTGCCCTTGATCTTGAGGCCAAGGTCAAGGGAGGAGAGGTGCTTGACGAACTGGACATTGCCTTTCTCGATGAAGTTCTGGAGGACGCAGGCAAGTTGCGTCCTTGGCTGGATCGGCACCCCGAGTACCAGCCGCTGGCGGCCAGAGTTCTGGAACTCTACCGGGATATCGTCGCGTTGGCCGTGCAAAACGAGCAGCAGCCGCCGAAGTAGGCGAGGCTCCGATCCAATCCCCGCCGAGGGGATTCGGCAAGAAAAAAAAGCCGTCCTCATTCGGGGACGGCTTTTTCGTTGCCTTGGCGCGACGGTGGCGCTTGCTTTACTTGCCGTGCAATTGCTCGAGTTTTTTCTCGATCTGCGCCAGGGGGGCCGCGCCCGGAATGCGCTCGCCATCGACGAAGAACAACGTGGGCGTGCCTGAAATGCCGAGTTGCTGCCCGAGTTCGACCGTCCGCCGGATGGCCGTCGTATCGCAATCGCTTCGGCCTTCGGGCTCTTTGCCGTCAAGCATCCAGTCATTCCAGCTCTTGGGCTTGTTGGCGGCGCACCAGATGCGGTTGGATTTCTCCAATGAATCGGGTGAGAGGATCGGGTAGAGGAAGGTGTAGATCGTTACGTTGTCGATCTTGGCAAGATCCTTGGCCAGTTTTTTGCAGAAGCCGCAGTTGGGGTCCTCGAAGCTGGCGATCACGCGCTTACCGTTGCCACGCACCTGTTTAACCGCCATGTCCAGAGGCAGGTCGGAAAACTTGATGGCAGTGAGTTTCTGCAGGCGTTCCGCAGTGACGTTTTTCATCGTTTTGGCGTCAAAAAGCGGTCCACCCAGGATGGTGGTGACTTTTTCGTCGGTATAGAGGATTTGGCCGTCGGCGTACACTTCATACAGGCCGAGGTAGCCGGTCTTGGTGACACTGGTCGGTTTGAAGCCCAGCTTTTTCTCGATTTCCTTGCGGACGGTCGCTTCATCGGCGAGCGCGGAGGGGACGATGCTGAGGGTTACCAAAAGAGAGGTGATGAGCGGGAGCAGCAATTTCAACATGGAAAAACTCCGTAATCGGGTGAGACAGGGAATGCGTTGGGCCAGAGGTGGACTCAAGGTAGGTTTTAGGCGGGCTTAAACCGGCCCCAAGGCATAGCGGACGAGAAGATTCTTAATCGGGGGAATGGCGTTGGTGAGGGTCAGTCCCGTGTTGCGCAGAAGGGGTAAAACAGGGAGTTTCTCACGAAAAAGGCGGCGCAGCATATCCGTGGTGCCCTGCATGAGTACGGTCTCCTCGCGGCGGCTGCGCTGGTAGGTCGCGAGGTGACGCAGGTTGCCGATGTCGTCCCAGGCGGGAACGGCAGCGAGGATGCGAGCCAGTTCGCGCGCGTCCTGGAAGCCGAGGTTGATGCCATGCCCAGAAAGAGGATGAATGCCGTGTGCCGCATCGCCGATCAGCGCCAGGCGGGGCGCCACGGTCTGTGGCACACGCATGAGGCGCAGCGGAAACGCGGCCGCCGGCGTGAGCGGGGCAAGTTCGCCCAGAGCATGGTTGCCTGCCGCGGCAACACGTGAACACAGCGCCTCCGGGTCAAGCGCCAAAAGCGCTTCGGCATGGGCGTTCGGTGTCGACCAGACCATCGACATGCGGCTGAGGCCGTCGTGCTCGGCAAGGGGCAGCCAGGCGAGGACGCCGTCGTCGCGGAACCACTGGCGGGCGATGCCCCGGTGCGGTCGGGCGCAGGTGAAATTGGCAACCACCCCCATTTCACCGTACGGCGTGTTGTTGGCGCGCAGCCCGGCTTGACGGCGTACCCAGGAGTCGCGGCCATCGGCGCCGACCAGTACCCGGGCGCTCAGCCGGCGTCCATCGGCCAGCGTCAAGTGCGCGGCGTCGGCAGTGAGATCGAGAGATTGTGCGCTGGCCGGGCAGAAGAGGGTCAGCCTGTCCTGGCGGCGAATGCACTCCCAGAGTTCGCAGGCCATCAGAGAGGATTCAAGGACCCAGCCGAGTTCCCTTACCCCGGTTTCGTAAGCAGAGAGGTCGAGGTGCCCGCCGGCATCGCCGTGAATCTGCATGGCGGAGATCGGCGCCATGCGGCTGGAATCGAGATGCGTCCAGATGCCCAGTTCGTCGAGGAAGGTGGCGTTCGCCGGGGTGATGGCATACACCCGCGCATCCCAGCCGGATGGGCGGGAAGGTGGTGCGGCTTCGAGGAGGGCGACCGACAGCGGGGTGTTACGCAGGGCTCGGGCGAGTGACAGGCCTGCCAGCCCGCCGCCGACAATGATGACATCGAAATGCATGCAGAAAACTCCGTTAAGGCTCGATTGTGCCGTGGTATCCCCGGTCGGCGCAAATGGGCTGCCTGGCCATGGGCTGCATGGGGCGTGGGTGGTACGATGTGGCTTTGATGCTTGGCGGCGCGAGAGGTTCTCGCCATGCGCCGTACTTCACCACCACGGGTTTGAACCGATGAAACGCATTTTGACCCTGCTCATTCTTTCTGTTTGGGCATTGACTGTCCCGACAGCAATGGCGCAAATCAGCCTGCCATTTCCCGTCCAGACAAAACCCGAGAAAAAGGCGGGCGATCCGGCGGCAGATCTGCCCAAGCGCGACCGGATTCTGGCCCAGATTGCCGAGGCCGAGCGGCGGCGTGACGAAGCGATGCGCCAGCGCGATACCCTGCGTGGCGATCAGGCGATTCATGCCGCGGAGATGCAGCACCTGCTCGACAAGTTGACCATCGTCGAGCGCGACAAGCTAAAGCGCCTCAATGAGCTTGAGGCAGCTCAGGCGAGTCCGCCGCAGAACATCGACACTTGGCCTGTGGTTCGCGATCTGAGCGGTGCCCCGCCCTATTCTGCGCTGCGCGTCGACGCCTTGCGCGATGCGCTGGATAACCAGAACGAGAAACTGCAGGGGATGACGGCGCGCTGGCAGTCGCTGGAAGTCGAAAAAGTCGACCTCTCGCGGTCGCGGCAACGCCAGGCCGAACTGGCTCGACTGGCAGGAGACCGCCTGGCGCGTGCCACGAGCAGTGCCGAACAGCAGAAGGCGCGGAACGAGAAGGATCTGGCGGTTTTGCAGCAACAGGTCGCGGACAGTGAGTTAGTGGCCGTCAGTCTGGCGCAGGAAGCATTGAAACTGCACATGGCCGCACAGCGTCGCCTGATCGCCGATTTCGAGCGCATCGTCGAACACGTCCTGCCCAAGCAGCGCATGACCGAAGCGGATGTGGAGCAAGTGCGTGCGCGTGCCAAGATCGGTGCCGAGAAGTTGAAGACCGAAGTCGATGCGTCGGTCGCCGCGCATAACCGGCGAATTGCCGAACGCGACCGGCTGGTGAAGGAAGGCGGGGGCAGTGCGCCGATCAGCGAGGCAAAGTCGCTGCGCCTGCGTTTCCTCGACGATGCGCTGGAAACCGACCTCGTTGTTCTGCGCGCGCTTTCCTGGCTGCAGTTGCTTGCCCAGCAGTGGAGCGAAGCGGTGGAACTGCGGCTGAATGCGCTGGATGGCGATAAAACGGCGCGTAAGGAAGCGCTGCTTGCCCTGCAGAAAATCAAACTCGGCCTCGATGAGCGCATGAAGGTCGTCCGGGAAGAGCGCCGCATGTTGCGTATCTCGTCTCGGGAGCAGGAAAGCCGCTTGACCAATGCGGTGTCCGGCTCGGCCGAATCAAAATATGCCAACGAGATGCTCGGGTTGTTGCAGAAACGTAACCTGATGTTCGAGCGTGTCGAGGCGATCGTGGCCAACTTTGAACGTCAGATCTCACGCTGGATCTTGGATTTTGGCGGCGCTCCGCCCGCATCGTTTTCTGAAAAGCTGGTTGCCGGCCTGCAGGAAGCACGCAAGTGGCTGGTTCTGCTCTGGCATTACGAACTGTTTACCGTCGACGACACGGTCGAAGTCGATGGCAGTCGCGTACCGGTAAGCTACGGGGTGACTGTCGACAAAAGCGTCGGGGCGTTTCTCCTGTTTGTTTTCGGTTACTGGATACTGCTTCGGCTCTCGCGTGTGGCACAGGGCGTGCTGGTTCGTCGTTTCGGTGTCGAGGCCCAGTTGGCGCAGGTGGTCCGGCGCTGGCTGGTCATCCTCCTGGCGATTATTCTCATCGTCCTGGTGCTCAACCTCGCTCGCATCCCCCTGACCGTCTTTGCCTTCATGGGCGGCGCTTTGGCCATCGGGGTCGGTTTCGGCACGCAGACCATCATCAAGAACCTGATCAGCGGCATCATCATCC
>CAZHFS010000246.1:0-4850 GCA_964531885.1 uncultured Propionivibrio sp. | reverse complement strand
CTGGTGCTGGTGCCGATGCGCTGGTTCATGTGAGATGAGAATCCTGCTCACCACCACCAGCCTGCAGGATACGCCGGGGGCGCATCAGACCCTGTTGGCTGCCAGCGGGTACGAGATCGTGCGGGCGCGCGGCCCCCTCGACGAGGCCGCGCTGCTCTCGCTGATCGGCGCGCACGGCCCGTTTGACGGGCTGCTGAATGGCGATGACCGGGTCACGGCCCGGGTCATCGACGCGGCCGGGCCCCGTCTCAAGGTGATCGCCAAGTACGGGATCGGCCTCGACTCGATTGATGTAGCCTATGCGACGCAGCGGCGCTTGCCGGTGCTGTTTACGCCCGGGGTCAACCATACGACGGTCGCGGAGCATGCCCTGGGGCTGATGATCGCCCTGGCCAAAGATTTTCTCGGGCATGCCACCGCGCTGAAAAACGGCCGCTGGGTGCGGCGCACCGGGCATGAGCTGATGGGCAAGACCCTGGGTATTCTGGGGCTGGGGCGCATCGGGCAGGAAGTGGTGCGCCGCGCTGCCGCGTTCGGCATGCGCTGCGTGGCCTACAGTCCGCGTTGGCCCGAGAATTTTGCCCTGGCTCACGGCGTGACGCGGGCCACCGATGCTGGGGAAGTGCTGCGCTGTGCCGACGTAGTTTCGCTGCATCTGCCGCTCACCACCGAGACGCGGAGTCTGATCGATGCCCGGGCACTGGCGGCGATGAAGCCCGGGAGTTACCTCATCAATACTGCACGCGGTGGCCTGATCGTCGAAGAAGACGTCGCGGCGGCCTGCCGCAGCGGCCAACTCGCGGGCTATGCGGCGGATGTGCTTGACGAGGAGCCGATCCGCGCCGACCATCCTTTCCTTGGCATCGAATCGATCCTGCTGACGCCGCATATCGGCAGCCGGACGTTCGAAAGTGTCGAGCGGCAAGCCGTGCGTGCCGTGACTAACCTGACAGAATTTCTGGGCGGGGGGACGGATTATATCCAGGCCAATGCCTGGGAGTGAGCGTTGCTCGGCCGGCGGCTGGCGCCCTGAGCGGGGAATGTGTAAAGCATGAGTCGTAGACTATGAGTGTTTCCCGACAGGAATTGCGGACGCGTCTGCTGATCGCAGGGTTGGCGGTGGTGCTGCTGGTCATCGCCGGGGTGGCGGTGCTCCGGGTAGTCGGTAACGAATCGCGGCGCAATCTCGCCGACCACATGCTGAGCAACCTCGAGACGATGAACCGGGTGCTCGGACTCTTGCAGGATGACTCGGCGCATCGGGTCAAACTGGTAGTCGATGAACCGCAATACCGCAGACTGGCCTTCAGCCTGCTGGCACGGCCCGATAATCCGGCGCTGCACGACGCCTTTCGCCGCTGGATCACGCCGCTCTACCAGAGCCGAGGCTTCGAGGATTACGCGCTGATTTCGGCCGATGGCATGCGCGTCATCGCTGCCGGAACGCCCGAGCTGGTTGGCCGCGAAACCTTGCCTGCCACACAGGAAGCATTGCGACGTGCCGAACTGCTGGGCAACTCGATGACCCAGCCGATCCCGGGGCGTTATCCCGCGCCGGGAATCGAGATCGAGCATCCGGCATTGCTGGCCTTTCAGTTGGCCTGCGTGCGTATCGACGAGGGATTGCACCTGCGTGGATTCCTGTGTTTGCAGGAAAATCCCTTGCTCCGCCTCTATCGCATGTTGCGTGCCGCGCGTACCGGCGTGAGCGGGGAGGCCTACGCCGTCGACGCCGACGGAAAGATTCTGTCGCCGATCCGGTTCGAGCGTTACTTGCATGCGCCGCCTGATTCGGAGGCGGGGTGGAGCCTGTTCCAGCTGGCAGCGCGGGTGCCGCCCGAGATCAATGCCAGGGCAGGGAATACGGGGCGCCTTACCGAGGTGGTGGCCCGCCTGCTTGATCATGAGTCCTTGCATACCGGCTTGCTCGAAAACTACCAGGACTATCGCGGCAGAATGGTGGTCGGAGCTGGGCGCTGGCTGCCGGATACGTCGATGGGCATCGTCATCGAGGTCGATACCGAGGAGGCTCTGCGCTCCTACCGGTTTGCGCGCAATACCCTGATTGCCCTGATCGTGCTCGGCGTCTTGCTGATCGTCGCGCTGACCTACCTTGATCTGCGTTCGCGCTTCTCGCTGGCTCGTAGCGAACAGGAACTGGCTGCGTTCCGCGACTACATCCCCGCCGAATTGCACATGAAGAGCGCGGATGGGCGTTACCTGATGGCTAACCCGGTGTATGAGTCATCGCTCAAGGGGCCGCCCGGGCACGTGCTCGGCAAGACCGATGCCGAGCTCTATCCTCCGGAGGAAGCGCAAGCCCGCGAGTTCGAGCACCAGCAGGTGCTGCGCACCGGCCTGCCGCTGCGACGCAACCTTTCCAAGCAGGCGCCGGATGGCAGCGAGACGACCTACAGCATCGTCCGCTTCCCGGTGCTCGGCAACGACCAGTCCGTGGTGGCCGTGGGGACGGTCGGGCTCAACATCACCGAGCAGATCCGGACGCAGCGCGAACTCGAAAATCTGACCCGGACACTGGAAGACAAGGTGGCCGTACGGACCGAACAGCTGGCGGCCGCCCGCGATCAGGCCGAGGCCGCCGGGCGGGCCAAGGCCGAATTTCTGGCCAACATGAGCCACGAAATCCGAACCCCGCTCAACGCGATCATTGGCATGAGCCATCTGGTTGCCCACGTAAACACCTCGCCGCGCGTGGCACATTACATCGGGCGCATTCAGGCCTCCGGACGGCATCTCCTGACCATCGTCAATGACATCCTCGATCTGTCGAAGATCGAGGCGGGAAAATTGCCGATCGATGCCGCCGAATTTGTGCTCGACAACATGCTCGGGCATGTGGTCGGGCTGGTCCAGGAACGGGCTGATGCCAAGGGTCTGGAACTGCTGGTGGCGGTCGAGGCCGGCCTGCCGGAACGGATGGTGGGTGACTCCATCCGGATCAGCCAGATTCTGATCAACTTTGCCAACAACGCCGTGAAATTCACCGATGGCGGCGAGGTCATCCTGCGCGTACGCAGGGTTGGCGAACAGCGTGGGCAGATGATCCTGCGTTTCGAAGTCGAGGATACCGGGATCGGGATTGCCGCCGACAAGTTGCCACTCCTGTTTTCGCCGTTCCAGCAAGTCGATGGCTCGATGTCGCGTCGCTTCGAGGGCACCGGGCTGGGATTGGCGATCAGCCGGAACCTGGCAGAGCTGATGGGCGGCACCGTCGATGTCCGATCGCGGCCGGGGTATGGCAGCGTGTTCTCGCTTGAGCTTGCCCTGGAGGCTGGCAGCGGTCCGGGCGCTCCGACGTTGGCGTTGCCCGATCTGCATGGGCGTTGTGCGCTGGTAGTCGATGACAGTACCGCGGCGGGCCATCATCTGGCTGGTGTGCTGGCGGAGTTTCAATTCGAGGTGGTGTGCGTCGCCGGGGTGGGTGAGGCGCTTGAATGGGCACAGCGCGCCGTGCAGGCGGGGCGTGTCTGCGACGTGGCATTCGTCGATTGGCGAATGCCACAGGGGGATGGCCTGAGCCTGCTTGGGCAGTTGCGCGAGTTGCCTTGGGCGAACGGCCGTCCGCGCTGTGTTCTGCTTGCCCCCGGGGCGCAGGAATTTCCTGACGATATTGATCGCACTTTGCTGGACGCCGTCCTGGCCAAGCCGGTGATGCGTTCCAGTGTGGCGGAAACCGTTCTGCGGCTCTTTGCCTCGGAGGGGGTTGGACCGACGGAGGTGGGAGGCGCACGCCCTGGCTGGGAAGGCTTGGCGGCGCGCAGCATCCTGGTGGTCGAGGATAACCCGATCAATCAGGAGGTGGTGCAGGGGCTCCTCGAAACGGTTGGCGTGCGCGTCACCCTGGCCAGCGATGGGCAGCAGGCCGTGCAGTTTTTGCGCCGGCAGGCGTTCGATGCCGTCCTCATGGATGTGCATCTCCCGGTCATGGATGGCTTTGAAGCCACGCGGGAGATTCGTAAGTCCGCCCGTTTTACCAACCTGCCCATCATTGCCCTGACCGCCAATGCGCTGGAAGGCGACCGCGAACGCTGTCTTGCCGCAGGCATGAACGACTACATTGCCAAGCCGATCGACCCCTTGCAGATGTTCCCGACCTTGTTGCGCTACCTGCCGTTACAGCCAGAAACTGATCGGGGGCGGCAGGCAGGCAGGGTGAACTCAGCCAGTACGCCCGATGCCGAGTCCGATGAGCATGTGTTTGCGCGGCTCCTTGTCTTGCCTGGGCTAGACGTGGCGGGGGCGGTGGCGCGCATGATGGGGCGGCGCGAACTGTATGTGCGCCTGGTGCGCCGGATTACGCTGGAGTGCACGGACACGGCGGCCCGGTTAGGCGACGCGATGCGCCAAGGGAATCGCGAACGCATGCGCGAGGTGGTCCATGGGGCAAAATCGTTGCTGGGCGCGCTCGGTGCTGACGCCTTGTATGCGCTCAGTGTTCGCCTGCAGCAGGATTTGAGCGGAGAGCGTGACGTGACGGAGGACGTTGGCCGGTTTGTGCAGGATTACGAGGAATTGCTGACGCGTCTGCAAGAGGCGCTCACTGCCCCGTCCGGCAGGCAGTCAGGCCCGTTTTAGGCGCAGCGGAACGCCCCCGTTTCAGTGACGATGGCGTCAAGCCGGATGTCGTGTGCCTCGGGCGCAATGCTCTCGACCCGTGCCAGCTCGAAACCCACGCCGATGGCCAGCGGGCGCGGGGAGAGTGCGGCCAGGGTGCGGTCGAAGAAGCCGCCGCCATAGCCGAGGCGGTAACCGGCCGCATCAAAGGCATTGACCGGGATGAGCAAGGCCTCTGGCGTCAAGTAGGGGCCGTGGGGTGGGTAAGGGATACC
>CAZHFS010000245.1:0-4926 GCA_964531885.1 uncultured Propionivibrio sp. | reverse complement strand
GGGGAGAATCCCGGCATGCACTTCGTCGATACCGGCTGATCGCGCAATGCTCGCCGCCGTCTGAGGATTGTCGCCTGTGAGCATGACGACATGCATGCCCATGGCCCGCAAGCGAGCGATGGCCGCGCGAGAGGTCGGGCGCAGCTGATCCGCAACAGCCATGAGCGCCAGCGCTTGTGTGGCCTCGCCCAGAACAACCACCGTCTTTCCCTCACGCTGCCAGGCATCAAGCAAGCGCGCGGGCTCCGCATCGGCCAGAGCCGCCCAATCGCACTGCCAGTCGGGAACCCCGAGCCATAAACGACGGCCTTCGACCGTCCCTTCGACCCCTTTGCCGAGACACGCCTGAAAATCGCTGACCGGCGGCAAGTCAATCCCGCACTCCTTCGCTTCACGCAGGATCGCTCTGGCCAGGGGATGCTCCGACCCCTGCTCCAGCGCAGCCGCCAGCCGCAATACCTCCTGTCGCTCGCCGACAAGAGGCAAGAGATCGGTCACGAAAGGTTCGCCGCGGGTCAGCGTGCCGGTCTTATCGACGGCCAGCACGGAGATTTTCTCCGCACGCTCGAGGGCCTCGGCATTGCGGATCAGGATGCCGGCGCGTGCGCCCAGGCCGCTGCCGACCATGATCGCGGTCGGCGTGGCGAGTCCCAGCGCGCAGGGACAGGCAATGACCAGCACCGCCACGGCGTTGATCAAGGCGGTTTCGAACTGCCCCCCGAAATACCATCCGGCCACGAAAGCCATGCCAGCGATCGCGCAGACCACCGGGACAAAAATAGCCGAGATACGGTCGGCAAGCCCCTGGACCGGTGCCTTGGATGCCTGCGCCTCGCTCACCAGACGAATGATGCCGGCGAGCAAGGTATGCGTACCAACCCCGGTCGCCCGACAGCGCAGCATTCCCTGCCCGTTTTCGGTCGCAGCAAAGACCGTGCTGCCGGCGCGCTTGCTGACCGGCATGCTTTCGCCAGTGAGCATGGCTTCATTCACGCTGGAGTGACCATCGATCACCTCGCCATCGACCGGCACATTCTCGCCCGGCCGCACGATGAAAACATCGCCCGGAACAAGCAAGCCGGCATCGACTTCAACGAGTTGCCCGTCGCGCTCAAGCCTCGCGGTTTTCGGCTGCAAGCTGACCAGCGCCTCGATGGCCTCGCCGGTACGGGCCTTGGCCCGTGCTTCAAGCACCTTGCCGAGCAGAACCAGGGTGATCACGGAAGCCGACGCCTCGAAATACACCGATTGCGCGTGCCAGCCGGTGAGAGTGACCAGCAGGCTGAAAAAATACGCCGCACTCGTCCCGAGAGCGACCAACACGTCCATGTTGGCCCCGCCCCCTCGCAGGGACGCCCAGCCGCCACGATAAAAACGCGCCCCGATCCAGAACTGGACGGGCGTTGCCAGCGCCAACTGGAGAAGGCGCGGCAATTCCGCGTGCCCTGCAGCGGAACCGAACATCCATACCATCTGCGCCAGCAATGGCAGGGTCAGCGCGGCAGAAATCCAAAAGGTGCGCAGCTCGGCCCGCAAGGCCTCGGCTTTGCGTTCGCGCGCTTCGGCCAGCGAACGATCTTCAGCCAGGCGCGCCGAAAAACCAGCGCCTTGAATAACTGCCAGCGCCAACGACGGATCGGCCAGGCCCGGCACATAACGGACACGTGCCCGTTCGCTGGCAAAACTCACCTCGGCAGTGATTCCGGGTTCGCGATTGAGCACTCGCGCGAGGCGCGCGCCCCCGCCCGCCCACGACATGCCTTCGATAGCCAGATCGACGGTCTGCGGCGGCACGGTAAACCCCGCCGCGGTGATTGCCTCGATCACTTGAGCCGGCGTTGTCGTCGGGTCGCTCAAGCTCAGCTGCGCTCGCTCCGCAGCAAGGTTGACGCTGGCTGTGACGCCGGGCAGCCGCCCGAGCACTTTCTCGATGCGTGCGGCACACGCCGCACAACGCATCCCACCGAGCGGCACATCGAGAAACCGACCCTGTGGTTCTGCCTTCATTGCCGGGGCTTCTGCCTTCATTTCGGTGAGTGTTACGTCCTTGCTCATGCCGTGTCGATCCATTCCTACAAATAACCGTGAGAGTCAATCCCTCAACGGGCGTTCCTTTTCGTTGGTCGCTGCTCAGCCAAGTTGACGCAAGGCAGCAACTGCACCCCACACCCCAAAGGCAAGAATGGAACCGCCGGCCAGGGCGCGTACCACGCGATGACGAATAAACTGCTTGAGCCGTGCAGCGAGCAAACCGGCCAGCAGAAGGTTGGGCAGCGTCCCCAGCCCAAAGGCCAGCATCAACCCGGCGCCACGCGCCGCGGAGCCGGTACTGAGCGCGGAAAACAACGCCCCGTAGACCAGACCGCAAGGCAACCACCCCCAGACCAGACCAAGCGGGAAGGCCTGCGTCACCCGCCGGGCCGGCAAAAATCGACGGCCTAGCGGCTGCAGGCGTTGCCAGAGGCCCTGTCCAATCCGCTCGACACCGGCCAGAACCCGGGTGGCCCCCATCAAGTACAGACCGAGCGCCATGAGCATCAAATTCGCGAACAAGAAAAGGGCCAGGCGTGCAGCCCAGGCCGTTCCGGGATCCGTCGCGCCGAGTGCCAGGCCGGCCTGGCCAAAACCGCCAACCAGCGCCCCGGCGGCCACGTAACTGGCAATGCGTCCGGCGTTGTACGCGAGGTGCAGGGCAAGCCGCGGGGTGGCCCCCAGGCTCAGCGCCCCGACGATCCCGCCGCACATGCCAAGACAATGCACCCCGCCAAGCAGGCCGACGAGGAAAAGCGCCAACGGGCCGACGTCAGGCATGGGGGAGATGGGAAGAAAGGCAGGAAGAACAACGAACACAGGAGGCACAGCGTGGAGCAAACCCGCACGAAACTCCACCCGGTGCGCGACATCCCGTGTTTACCTCGGTTTCGAGGCGCACGTTGTGCTTAACCGTTTTTCTTGCGCCCACCATCAGATCACCCGCGAATAGCGTCCGCCCTGGCGCCCGGCTCTCAGCCAAGCGTCGAAAACCATGGACACGGCGCGCACCAGCATCCGGCCCGGCGGCAGCACCACCAGGCGACGTGGTTCGAGGCGCACCAGGCCGGCCTCGGCCATGGCTTCGAGTTCGGCGAGCTCGGTAGCGAAATACTGTGCCGAATCGATGCCGTAGGCGGCATCGAGCGCGTCGAGCGAGAGTTCGAAATGGCACATCAGTTGCTGGATCACCGCCCGGCGCAGCAGATCGTCGGGGGTCAGTTCGATGCCGCGCAGCACCGGCAGCTCGCCGGCATCCAGTGAGGCATAGTACTCGTCGAGCGTCTTGGCGTTCTGCCAGTAGGCCGTGCCGACCTTGCTGATCGAAGAGATGCCGAAGGACAGCATGTCGCAGTCAGCGTGTGTCGAATACCCCTGGAAGTTGCGATGCAGACGGCCGGCGAGCTGGGCCACGGCCAGTTCGTCATCAGGCTTGGCAAAGTGATCCATGCCGATGAACACGTAGCCGGCATCGGTGAGGCGACGGATCGCCAGGTCGAGAATATGCAGGCGAGCATCGGGTGATGGCAGATCAGCATCGAGAATCCGGCGCTGCGGCTTGAACAGGGTGGGCAGATGCGCGTAGTTGTAGATCGACAGGCGATCGGGGCTCGCCTCGAGCACCCGGTCGAGGGTCCGGTCAAACCCCTCCACACTCTGTTTTGGGAGGCCGTAGATCAGATCGATGGACACCGAACGGAAACCCAGCTCGCGAGCCGCGTCGATCACCGTGCGCGTTTCGGCCTCGCTTTGCACCCGATTGACCGCCCGCTGCACAGTTTCGTCAAAATCCTGCACGCCGACGCTCATGCGGTTAAACCCCAGCTCGGCCAGGAGTTCCACCGTCGCCCGGTCGACCTTGCGCGGATCGACCTCGATCGAATACTCGCCATCCTCGCGCAGCGTGAAGTGACGCCGCGTGGCGGCCATCAGGTCGCGCATCTCGTCATGCGAAAGGAAGGTCGGCGTCCCGCCGCCCCAGTGCAGCTGCTCGACCACGTTATCACCCGCCGGCAGGCAAGCCGCCTGCAAGGCCAGTTCGCGCGCCAGATAGCGCAAGTATTTCGCCGAACGGCCGTGATCCTTGGTGATGATCTTGTTGCACGCGCAGTAGTAACAGATGGTGTTGCAGAACGGCACGTGGAAATAGAGCGACAGCGGCCGGCCGGCGGCCAGCGTAGCACGCTCGCCCAGATGATGACGCGCGCGCTCTGCCCCGAGCGGCGCGAAACGATCGGCGGTCGGGTACGAGGTATAGCGTGGGCCGTTGATATCGAAACGGCGAATGATGTCGGGATCGAAAACAACGGAATCGACGGCGCTCATGGCATGACGGTCGGAAAATCAGACAAGGTGCGAGTATGCATCAAAGCAGCCTCCCCCGGTATCGGCGCGGACAGGAATCAAGCCACCTCCGGGGATCAGACAGGCAGCCAGCCGAACAGACCGAGCGGATCGCGCGTGCGCGCCACTGAGAGAATGAAGGCGTAGCAAGCCAGTGCCACGGCGAAAAAAACCGCACGCACACCTTTGGCGCGGCCTGGCCGCAGCGCAAACATGCCACATCCGATATAAGCCAGAAGGATGACGATCTTGACGTTCAGCCACGGCAGGACGCCCGGATACTGCCCGCTGGCAAACACCAGGCCGAGCGCCGAAAGCAGGAGCAAGGTATCCACGCAGTGCGGAACAATGCGCACCCAGCGCGCGGCCAGTTTCGACGAATCGGCCAGCATCCAGAAGCCGCGCAAGGCAAAACCGGCGCCGCTGACCAAGGCACACACGATGTGCACGAGCCGCAATTCGCCATATACGGCCAGCAAGGCTTCGCTCATGACGCCTCCGGCGCAGGCGGCAAGGCGGCGAGTTTGGCTTCATGCGCCCGGCAGGCCGCCA
>CAZHFS010000244.1:0-4929 GCA_964531885.1 uncultured Propionivibrio sp. | reverse complement strand
TCTACTACATCGGCGATCTGATCCAGCGTACCGAAAACGAGTTGCTGAAGACTCCGAACCTCGGTCGCAAGTCGCTCAACGAAATCAAAGAAGTGCTGGCCGCACGCGGCCTGACGCTGGGTATGAAACTCGAGAACTGGCCTCCGGCTGGCCTCGACAAGTAAGCGGCCCGCAGAGAATAGGAAGGAATAGATATGCGTCACCGTTTGGGACTTCGTAAACTCAACCGCACCAGTGCCCACCGCTTGGCCATGCTGCGTAACATGACCGTTTCCCTGCTTCGTCATGAAACGATCAAGACGACGCTGCCCAAGGCAAAGGAACTGCGTCGTGTTGCAGAGCCAATGATTACTCTGGGCAAGAAGCCGAGTCTGGCTAACCGTCGTCTGGCCTTTGATCGTCTGCGTGACCGTGAAATCGTGGTCAAACTGTTCGACGTGCTGGGCCCGCGTTATGCAAACCGTAACGGCGGCTACTTGAGTATCCTCAAGTGCGGCTTCCGCGATGGTGACAACGCCCCGATGGCTTTGGTTACCCTGCTCGATCAGCCGGAAGAAGCGATCAGCGAAGAAAAGGCAGCGTAAGTAAGCTCCCTCCGCTTAGCTGAGGAAAAAAAGCCGGGTTTTCCCGGCTTTTTCTTTTGTGCTTTCGCAAACGCCTCAGGCGCTCTCCTGCTGTTGCAATGCCCACATGGTTGCGTAGCGCCCACCCTGTGCGAGCAGCTCGAGATGTTTTCCCCGCTCGATGATGTTCCCGCTCTCCAGGACGAGGATCTGATCGGCATTCATTACAGTGGAAAGCCGGTGTGCAATGATCAGTGTGGTTCGTCCGGTGGCCGCTGACTCAAGGCTGGACTGGATGGCGAGTTCCGTGCGCGAATCCAGGGCAGAGGTTGCCTCGTCAAAAATCAGAATGGGTGGGTTCTTGAGCAGGGCGCGGGCAATGGCCACACGTTGCTTTTCGCCTCCAGATAATTTCAAACCTCGTTCGCCGACCTGTGTTGTATAGCGATCTGGAAGCTGGTCGATGAATGATGACAGTTGTGCAGCATCCGCAGCAGCATATACTTCGGCGGGTGTGGCGTCAGGTCTTCCATAGAGGATGTTGTAGTAAATCGAATCGTTGAACAGGACCGTGTCCTGTGGGACGATGCCGATGGCGCCTCGCAACGAGGCTTGCGTGAGTTGGCGGATGTCTGTCCCGTTGCATCGAATTACCCCAGCGCCTGCCTCATAGAATCTGAACAGAAGGCGTCCCAGTGTCGATTTTCCAGAGCCGGATTCGCCGACGACCGCGATGGTCTGCCCTGCTGGAATCTCAAATCGCACAGCATTCAACACGTTTCGGCGTGGGTCGTACGCAAAGCTGACGTCGCAAAATTCGATAGCAACCGGTCCTGGGGTGAGTGGCATGGCGTTCTCGGCATCAACGATTTCCTGATGTTCAGCAAGCAAGCCGAACATCCGTTCAATATCGGCGAGCGCTTGCCGTATCTCACGATAAATTACGCCGAGAAAGTTAAGGGGCAGATACAGCTGAATCAGGAAGGCGTTAACCAACACCAGGTCGCCGACGGTCATTGATCCTTCGACCACTCTTGCTGTGGCCTGCCACATCATTGCAGTAACGCCTGCTGCGATGATCAGTTGCTGGCCCATGTTGAGCCAGGACAGCGAGACCTGGCTTCGGGTGGCCGCAAGTTCCCATCGCTGTAGGCAGTCGTCGTAGCGCTGTGCCTCAAACTCTTCGTTGTTGAAGTACTTGACCGTCTCATAGTTGAGAAGGCTGTCAATCGCCTGGGTGTTGGCAGCAGAGTCACTATCGTTTGCCGCCCGACGCAGACCGATGCGCCAATTACTGACCATCACCGTGAACACGATGTAGGTGGTGAGGGATAGTCCGGTGATGGTGACGAAAATCAGGTCATAGCTCACGAACAGGATGATCAGCACCAAAGCAAGTTCGACCAGTGTCGGCAGGATCGAGTAGAGGGTGTAATTGATCAGGGAGCTGATCGAACGACTGCCGCGTTCAATGTCGCGGGTAATGCCGCCCATCTGTCGTTCCAGGTGAAAGCGCAAGGAAAGTCGATGCAGGTGGCGGAATACTTCAAGGGAAATCCGCCTGACCGATTCCTGGCTTACCCGGGCAAAAAGGATTTCGCGCAACTCGGTGAACAAGGAGTTGGCAAAACGCAGCGCGCCATATAGGCAAAGCAGTGTGACTGGCAACGTCCAGCCGCTAGGTTGGATGGTCAGTTCGTCGATGATGGCCTTGAAGGCGAGGGGGACCGATACTGTGGCTACTTTGGCCAGAACAAGGCAAGTCAGTGCGGCAATCACTCGCCAACGGTAGCGCCATAAGTACGGCGCCAGCCTGGCCAGGGTCTGGCCGATGCGGATTTCATCGGGCGCGGGAAGAGGAGATGGCGAGGGGCGTGAGCTTCGGCGCATGGGTGTCAGTAAGCAGAGAGCGAGGGTGGAGTATGCCCCGGCCAGGCTGGATGCTCCAAGCGTCGATTGGGTATTTAAAAAAAGTGAACTAATGTTAAACGAACGTTTGAACTCTTTTTGGTATAGGGGGGTCACAGTACTGCACTAGAACTGGAGCCAAGTTGTGGCCACGAATCCTTCACGAGTACGAAGCAAGTTACAGACAGCCCTGCCAGCCATGGGTGCGGCAGCAGAAGAGGCTGGCCGTGTGTTTCCCGATACGCGGGAGCGCATTCTGGATGCGGCGGAAAGGATATTCATGGCCTGCGGTTACGACGGCACATCCATGCGGATGATTACTGCCGAAGCAAAGGTCAACTTGGCGGCGGTGAATTACCACTTCGGGAGCAAGGAAGGCCTGATGTGCGCAGTGTTCCGTCGACGTCTCGATGGGCTGAACAGTGAGCGCCTTGCCGTTCTTGATGCCCTAGAGGCACAGGCTGGCGGGGGGGCGCTGAAACCATCTCAGATACTCGAAGCCTTTTTTGGCACGTTACTGCGCATTGGCGGTGATGAGTCACGGGGTGGGATGACATTTCTGCGCTTACTTGGGCGGACGCTGACGGATCCGGCAGATTTCATCCGCGAGTTTTTTGCAGAAGAGTATTCAGAAGTAATCGCACGTTACAAGAGTGCGCTATTTCGCGCCCTGCCTGATGTGCCACGTGCGGAAATCGCCTGGCGTTTGCATTTCATGTTGGGCGCCGTTTCGTACGCCATTGCGGGTACCGACATCATGCAGGTTATTACCGGGGCTGATGTGAAGGATCAGTCGCGGGAGGACGGGCGAGAGGTCGAGCAGGAAACGGATGCGGTTGCAGCACGTAATCTCGCGGCGCGCATGATGCCCTTCCTACTGGGAGGTTTGCGTGCCCCGTTGCCACACGTCTTGCCTGATGCGGCAAAGACGGCCGCGGCGCTTTGAACGCGTCGATTTATCTTATCGGAGGGTTGGTCATGGTTGTACAACTACTCATTGGCTTGTGCCTCGTGGCGCTTGTGGCAGCGGTGCTGGTGCTTGGCGTGGCTTCATTGCGCCAGGCCTTGATTACGCGGCCTGCGTTCAAGACATACAAACGCATTCTGCCCCAAATGTCGGAAACCGAGCGGGATGCACTCGAGGCTGGGACGGTCTGGTGGGAGGGGGAACTCTTCCGCGGTGATCCAAACTGGCAACGCTTGCTGGATCTGCCTGTTCCTAAGTTGACGGCGGAAGAGCAATCGTTCATGGATAATGAAGTCGAGGCGGCGTGCGCCTTGGTCGATGACTGGCAAGTGACGACCGAATTGCATGATCTCTCGCCTGAGGCGTGGCAATACATCAAGGACAAAGGCTTCCTCGGAATGATCATTCCGAAATCCTACGGAGGCTTGGGGTTCTCTGCGTATGCCCATTCGCAGATTGTCACCAAGCTTTCCACGCGAAGTTCGGCGCTTGCCGTGACGGTAATGGTGCCAAACTCGCTGGGGCCCGCCGAACTACTGATGCATTACGGTACCGAAGAACAGAAGAATCACTACCTGCCGCGTCTGGCCAAGGGGCTCGACATCCCGGCATTTGCCTTGACCAGCCCGTGGGCGGGATCGGATGCCGCTTCGATTCCCGATCATGGTGTCGTCTGTAAAGGCATGTGGCAGGGCAAGGAAGTGCTCGGTATGCGCGTTACCTGGGAAAAGCGTTATGCGACCCTGGCGCCGGTGTGTACGGTCATCGGACTTGCATTCCGGCTCTATGATCCTGACGGCTTGCTGGGCGGCAAGAAGGATCTTGGCATTACTTGTGCGCTCGTACCGCGCGATACGCCGGGAGCTGAATTCGGGCATCGCCACTATCCGCTCGACGCCATGTTCATGAACGGGCCGACGCGTGGGCGGGATGTGTTCATGCCGATCGACTTCATCATCGGTGGGCCGAAGATGGCCGGCAAAGGCTGGCGGATGCTGATGGAGTGCCTGGCCGCTGGGCGCTCGATTTCATTGCCGGCTTCGCACGCCGGGATGGCGCAGATGACGGCGCGTGCGGTGGGCGGTTATGCCCGCGTTCGGAGCCAGTTCAAGATGGCGGTTGGGCGTTTCGAAGGGGTCGAAGAGCCGCTGACTCGGATCGGTGCGTTCACCTACATGATGAACGCTGTGCGCACTATGACGGCAGGGGCGGTGGACCTTGGCGAGAAGCCGTCGGTCACGTCGGCGATTGCCAAGTATCACGTGACCGAACGCGGGCGTCAGGTGGTGACCGATGGTATGGACATTATTGGCGGTAAGGGTATTTGCCTCGGCCCGTCGAATTTCCTGGGGCGTGCTTATCAGCAGTTGCCGATCGGTATTACCGTTGAAGGGGCAAACATCCTTACCCGCACGATGATCCTGTTCGGGCAAGGTGCGATTCGCTGCCATCCGTATGTGTTCAAGGAAATGATGGCCGCTCAAAATCCGG
>CAZHFS010000243.1:0-4945 GCA_964531885.1 uncultured Propionivibrio sp. | reverse complement strand
ACTCGAAACTCGGGGCAAAATTCCCCCTGGCCATGTTGCCGCCGCGCAAAGCCACCACGTTATTCAAATCAAGCACACCGAGCATCCGGATGGCATCTTCCGGCGCGACTCCGCCGGCCTTGGCCACGGTGAGGACATCGGCCAAGACAGCCCAACTGCCGATCAGCATGGTGTTGCCCAGCAGCTTGTTCACCGCCCCCAGATCGGGACGCTCACCGAGATACTCCAGACGGCCAGTCATCTTGGCGAGTTCGGTTTTTACCTCGTTGAACAAGGCTTGCGGGCCGGCGGCCAGCATGGTTCCCTGCGCCTGGCGCGCTGCCGCCGGCCCCATGAACACGGGGCAGTGCAGATAGCGCAGCCCCTCTGCCTGGAAGCGGGCAGCCCGTTCCGCCGTCAGGCGGGGCAGCGTCGTGCTGTGGTCGATCAGCACGACATCCGCGGCAAGGCCCGGCCGGGCCGCCAGAATGACCTCGTCGACCGCCGCATCGTCCTTCAGAATGAGATGAACACGTGTGGCGCCGCGCACAGCCTCAGCGGGCGTCGGGGCCGCGCTCACGCCGAACACCGATAATGCCTGCGCTTTTTCCGGCGAACGGTTCCACACCGTCACCGTATCGCCGCGCTTGGCAGCCGCCTCTGCAAAAGCGGCACCGAGTAAGCCGATACCGAGAAAGGAAATAGTCGCCATCATTGATTCCCGCTCAAACACGGTCAATACCGTGCAGTGGTTGAAGAAAAAACATCGGTGCCATCTTACCCGGAATCACCACCCTTGCCCTGCAAGACAGGTATCGATGCAAATTCAACACGTACAGCCTCAGGAAGCATTCATCTCAGGAAGCATTCATCACTGAACGCCTCTTGAGGCAAAACAATGTTCTCTGCACGCCTTCGCGCGTCTGCCCTGAGAGCGCACTGACCGTGAACCGGCAGTGCATTTGGAGGCAAGGGCAAATACGCAGCACCTAGCCCACGACAGCCCTGTGCGCAGCCGTCCCAGGATCGCTCAACCCTCTCGCGTCGGCTTGAGGCGCTCAAACAAGCGCTCTTCGACCATCCATCCTCGCTTTAGCAGGTATTCGCGTGCCGGCGCATCGACCGTGCCACCGATCCACAGCTGTTTGCTGCGCACCCCTCCCAACTTGCCGATGGCCCGATCAACCACAGCGAGCTTTTCTGCCATTTCGGCATCGTAAGCCACCCGGTCGATGGGAAAGAGGCCGACGACTTCCCCTCGCCGGGTCTGGACGAACAAGGTTTGATCGACTTTGACCAGACGCTCGACGCCACCCTTTTCGCTCGCAAAGCGCCCGATCATCTGCGCCCGGTAACGCATGTACAGAGCCATCGCCTGATCATCGCTTGTCGCCGCCGTGGCCACGAAGGCGGCACGGCCCTTGCACCCCTTGAGGCTGGCAAGCTCACCGACGATGATCGTTTTATCCTGCGGCGACAAGGCTTCATTACCAAGGAAGGCATCGATCGTCTGCGAACCGACCCCCATGGCCTTGAGCTTGTCCCGGTTGATGCTGTCCAGCTGGGCCGGACTCTTGTCACGCACCAGGGCCTTCATCGAGGCGGCTGTACCGGTCGCTGAAACGACGGTACCGACCCCCCCTGGCAGCAGGGCGAACGCCAGTTTGGTCGTCAAGCCACCCCCGGCTGCGGCCCACCCCAGGTCGTCGAGATTTTTCTGCAGCGGTTTGAAACGCGTATAGGGATCGACGCCGAATTCATAGGCAAAAGCCCGCTTCGCCGTCGCCTGGCCCAGCGCCGTTTCCGCCACACCAGCCTGATGCGGATCATTGCTGCTGATCGAACGCCCGATATCGCTCATCCAGCGCCCGATCCCGGTCGCCGCCCCTTTGAGGGCCCCAACCGGATCATCGACCAGGGCCTCTGCACCGCGCAGGGGGCTTTTCGCCCCTTCCTTCAGTGCTTTCTGGTAGACCTCGCTAGTCGCCATCTTTTCGATCGTATCGAGCGCGCGCAACTCCCCGATACGCTCGAAGAGCAGAGGTGAGCCTTCGATTTCCAGGGTTCCGTACTTGGTTTTCACCCGGTAGGTATTCACCAGACCATCGTTTCGTACGTCCGGCTCGACCCAGAAATTCGGCCCTTCGAGCATTTCGGCCGGGAGGATTGCCGCGGCCTTCATCACCACCGGCTCCGCACTCACCCCGGTGGCCAGAAGCCCACCGATACAGCACACAAGCAACCCGCGCATCCACCCTTTGCCCCGGCGTTTGTCCCTATCCATCGCGATCTCCACTGGCATTGTCGACACTGGATTCTAGCAAGCCCTGCGGCCGGGTGAAAAAAAGCCAGCCGCACGGGCTGGCCAGAGCTGAAACCGCGCCGCCGTTCCAGCGACGCTTTGTCGTTCTCAGTAGGCGTGCGCTTTGCTGCCGCGACGGAAGATGAACCAGTAGATCGCGCCAACCAGCAGTGCGCCTCCGACCCAGTTGCCCAGGGTAACGAAAGCCAAATTGCGCAAGAAGGTATCGATCGGAATATCCAGCGCTGCGACCCGCATCCCTGCCTCCGTGGCCCAGAATGCCTCGCTTGCGCCGTATTTGATCAGCAAGCCGTAAGGAATGAAGAACATATTGGCCACGCAGTGCTCAAACCCGGCGGCAACGAAGGCACTGATCGGGAAGAGGATGGCAAACACCTTGTCAGTCAGGCTGCGCGCCGAAAGGGTCAGCCACACCGCAAGACAGACCAGGACGTTACACAGGATGCCGGCGAAGAACGCCTTGCTCACCGGCAGCATGCTCTTGTACGAGGCCAGGGCGATGGCCGTCGCGCCAATTTCGCCCTTGGCCGCCATATAGTGGCCGGAGAGGAAAATGATCAGCGCCAGGGCCACGGAACCGACAAAATTGCCTGCCCAAACCGTGCTCCAGACCTTGAGCATGCGCCCGGTATCGAGGCGGCCACTGGCCCAGGCCATGACCATCAGGCAGTCGCTGGTGAACAACTGTGCCCCGGCAATGACCACGAGCAGAAGACCCAGCGAAAAAGTAATTCCCATCAGCAGCCGGGTCAGTCCATAGGACATGAAACCCTCGGCCCCGGTGATGGTGATCATGGCGAACATGGCCCCCAAGCCCACGAAGGCGCCGCCGAGCATGGCCAGCATGAACTGGGTGGTCAGGTCCTTCTTGGCTTTCTTGATCCCGGCATTCTCCGACGCTACCGCGATGGCATCGGGAAGCAGGGGCTCGATCGTCGGCACATCGGGCGACGGGTAGGTTTGTCTGGCTTGCGCTTCCTCTTTGGCGAGGAGCTCTTTATCGACCTTCTTCAACATGGTCTGTCGTGTTCCTGAAATCTGGTTTGATGATGCAGCGTTAAGGGCAGGGCATTAATGGGCAAGGAGACCGGCTGCGCGGAAGATATCGCGCGCCTTGATCATGATCTCCGGGGAAGGAGGGCGTACGCCGGCCAACTTGTAATCGAGCCCGCGGTCGCGCCATTTGTGTTCGCCCAACTGATGGAAGGGCAGCACATCCACGCGCTCGACATTACCGAGGCTGGCGGCAAAGGTGGCCAAAGCCTCGAGATCATCGAGCTTGTCGGTAAAGCCCGGCACGAGAACATGCCTCAGCCAGACCGGTTTGTTCATATGTGCCAGACGCTCGGCAAAGCGCACCGTCGGATCAAGGGCAACATTGGTCAGCGACTTGTATTTCATGCCACTGGCCGCTTTGATATCGAGCAGCACGAGGTCAACATTGGCCAGCAATTCGTCGTCCGCATCCTTACCCAGGTAGCCGGAAGTGTCGAGCGCAGTGTGCAGCCCCATGTCCTTGCAGCCACGCAGGAGGGCCTTGCAGAATTTCGGCTGAACCAGGGGTTCCCCGCCGCTCAGGGTGACGCCACCACGACCTCGGCCGCGGCCGAAAAAATTACGGTACTGGGCGATATCGGAAAGAATGTCTTCGACTGCAGTTAATGTGCCGTCCTTGCGGTGCCAAGTGTCCGGATTGTGACAATACTGGCAGCGCAAAGGGCAGCCGGAGAGGAACAGCACGTAGCGGATCCCCGGACCGTCTGCCGTACCAAACGTTTCGGTCGAGTGCACCCAGCCTTCGACCGAAGCGTCGGTACCGCACCCCTCGTTAGAGGGGCGCGGGCAACTCAGCGCTGAGTTAGCTTCCTGCATGGAAGGTACGGTTGATCACGTCGAGCTGTTGCTCACGCGTCAGCTTGATGAAGTTCACCGCGTAACCCGAAACCCGCACGGTCAGCTGCGGATACAGTTCCGGCTTGTCCATGGCATCGAGCAGCGTCGCACGGTCGAACACGTTCACGTTGATGTGGTGGCCGTTCTGGGCGAAGTAGCCGTCCATCATGCCGACCAGGTTGCCGACGCGCTCTTTCTCGCTGTTACCCAGAGCACTCGGGATGATCGTGAAGGTATAGGAGATGCCGTCCTGCGAGCAGGCGTACGGCAGCTTGGCCACCGACGACATCGAGGCGAGTGCGCCCTTGCAATCACGGCCGTGCATCGGGTTGGCCCCCGGGGCAAACGGCTCGCCCGCTTTACGGCCGCACGGCGTGTTGCCGGTCTTCTTGCCGTACACCACGTTCGAGGTGATGGTCAGCACCGACATGGTCGGCATGGCGTCGCGGTAGGTCTTCTGCTTCTGGAGCAGGCCCATGAAGGTCTCGACCAGCCACACGGCGATCGAGTCGACGCGCTGGTCGTTGTTGCCGTAAGCCGGGTAATCGCCTTCGATGTTGAAATCGGTGGCCAGACCGTTGGCGTCACGGACAACCGTCACCTTGGCATGACGCATTGCGGAGAGCGAGTCAGCAACGACCGACAGACCGGCAATACCACACGCCATCGTGCGCAGGATGTCACGATCGTGCAGAGCCATCTCGATGCGCTCGTAGTGGTACTTGTCGTGCATGTAGTGAATCGCGTTGA
>CAZHFS010000242.1:0-4959 GCA_964531885.1 uncultured Propionivibrio sp. | reverse complement strand
CGCCAGCTCGGCCAGGGGCGCAACCTGACTGACCTGCGCGCCGAATGGGGTGGGCAGGCGCGGCAGGAATTCACCGAGCTGCACGAGACACCGGCTGAATACAGTGGCATGACCGACTGGGTCTGCGGTGAGTTGGCTGAATTGATGGAAGTCGACGTCGGGGGCGGGCAGACCGTGCTCGGCTATCCGGCGCTGTGTGACGACGGCGAGTCGGTCTCTTTGCGTGTTTTCGATACGCCGGAAGAAGCGCAGGACGAACACCGTGCCGGGCTGCTGCGCCTCTTCCTGCTGCAGTTCAAGGAGCAGATCAAATACTTCGAGAAGAACTTGCCCGGCCTCACTCAAATGGGCATGCAGTACATGAGCCTGGGCACGCTCGACGAGCTGCGCCGGCAGCTGATCGAACTCACCTTCGCGCGCGCCTGCCTTGGTGCGCCGTGGCCGACAGACGCTGCCGCGTTCAAGGCGCGCTGCATCGAGGCCAAGCCGCGCCTGGGGCTGCTGGCGCAGGAGATCTGCCGCCTCGTCGGGCAGGTGCTCACCGACTGGCAGGCGGTGCAGAAAAAGCTCGTCGCCTTCAAGACGCAGGCCGCTGCCTACCGTGACATTGACCAGCAGCTCGGTCGGCTCGTCGGTAAACGGTTTATTCTCGACACGCCATTCGAGCGCCTGCAACACTACCCGCGCTACCTGAAGGCCATTGCCCTGCGTCTCGACAAGCTGCGCAGCGACCCGGCGCGCGATGCGCGCCAACTGGCCGAATATCAGCCGCTGTGGGTGGCCTACGAGCGGCGCGCCATCCTGCTCGCCAAACAGGGCGTGACGAATGAGGCTGTCGAGCAGTTCCGCTGGCAGCTCGAAGAACTGCGCGTTCAGCTCTTCGCCCAGGAACTGCGCACGCCGGCGCCGGTGTCGGTGAAGCGTTTGCAGAAGCTGTGGGAGGCAGTTTGATGTTTAACCACAACGGGCACAACGAACGCAAAGAAAAGCGCTATAAGAGCCAATAAAGCGAAAGCGATGGTTCTTGCCGGAGAGCAGGCAGGAAGAAACCGCGCGCGCAAATCGATTTTTCGCTTTGTTGTCGCGAAGTGTCCGTCGTGTGCGGGGTGTGCGGCGTCGTTAAAACACGGCCTTGCCGCGTCCGCCATGGTCGCCGTGGTTAAATAGAACTTTTCTCCAACGGAGTCCGATGTGAGCGAAATCCTCCTGGCTTTGCAGCGCAGCGTGGCGACCCTTGGGCGAGGGCGGGTGTGGTTTTATTTTTTTGCTCCAGCGCTTGTTGCCCTGTTGTTGATGGTCGTCTTTTCAGTCGTGTTGCTCGAGCGGTTGGTCAGCCAGTTGGCCGAGCAGCCGCCGGCGACCTGGCTGACCGCCTGGGGTGCTGAGTGGCTGGCTGGCGCCTTGGCCACCCTGTGTGCCTGGCTGCTGATGCTCTCGGCGAGCTACCTCGTGGCGATGCTGCTGACCGCGATCGTGGTCTTGCCGCTCCTGCTCAACCATCTGGCGGCAACCGATTACCCCGATCTGGCGCGGCTGGGGCGGGACAGTGTCCTGGCCGGGGCCTGGAACAGCATCGTCGCAGCCTTGCTGTTCCTCGTCGGCTGGGTGTTGACGCTGCCCTTGTGGCTGGTGCCGGGCATGGCGCTGGTTCTTCCCCTGTTCTGGATGGCCTGGCTCAACCGGCGCACCTTTGCGTTCGATGCCCTGGCCGTGCATGCCACGGACGACGAATGGCGCACACTGCGCTGGCGGCATGGCGGTGCTCTGTTGCTGCTGGGCGGGTTCATGGCGCTGCTGGCCTACATTCCCTTCATGGGCTTGCTGGCGCCTTCCCTGGCGGCGCTCGCTTACCTGCATTATTGCCTGGAGGCCCTGCGGCGGCAGCGCGGCGAGGCCGTGGTGAGTGTGCCTGCCGGGCACGCCTGAACGATCTGCCATGCGCGCTCCAGCGTAGGCTGGGTTATAGTCGTGGCAGTCATCTACTTGGAGTCGATCATGCATATCGGGGCCATCATCATCGGGGACGAGATACTCTCGGGCAAGCGGAGTGACCGGCACTTCGTGCGCATCGCCGAGCTGCTTGAGGCGCGTGGCCTTCGCTTGGCGTGGGTCGAATATCTCGGTGACGATTGCGAACGTATTTCGACCACCCTTCAACGGACCTTCGCGTCAGGCGACCTGGTGTTCTGCTTCGGGGGCATCGGCAATACGCCTGACGACCATACGCGGCAGGCCGTGGCTACGGCGCTGGGAGTCGAACTCGTCTTGCACCCGGATGCCGAGCGCGAAATTCGCGCCCGCTTTGGCGATGAAACGACACCTAACCGTTTGATGATGGGGCGCTTCCCAGTGGGATCGGAGATCATCCCCAACCCGGTGAATCGTATCCCCGGTTTTCGCATCCGCGACCACCACTTCTTGCCCGGTTTTCCGCAAATGGCGCATCCGATGGCCGAGTGGGTGCTTGAAACGTATTACCAGCACCTCTATAACCGGCGTCCGAATATCGACCGCGCCTTTTTGCTGACCGGGCCGAATGCCTACGAAAGTGCCTTGCTCGACCTGATGTTGCGCATCGTGCGCGAGTACCCGGATTTGCGCCTGTTCAGCCTGCCATCGATCAAGGACGACGGGCAGCGCAAGCACCTCGAGCTGGGGGTGGAAGGTGATCCGGTGCGTGTGGATGAAGCCATGGCGGTGATCCGCAACGAAGTCGAAGCGCGCAACATCACCTGGGCCTGGCGCGACTGAACGAAAAGGGGCCGCATGGCGGCCCCGGTCGACAAGCCTGCGGCGAGTCGGATCAGGGAACCGCGCGCATTGACGGCGTGGTCTGCAGTTGCATCGCTGGACTCTTGTCTTCTGCCGGCGGATTCTTGCCCTTGGGCTGGATGATGGCGCGTACCCGGGCTTGCGGCACGCCGACGGCGGACTGGCTCTCGCCGCGGCCGTTGGTGACCAGGTACTTCTCGGTCAGCGCGTTGTACGAGATGTAAGGGCCGCGCACTTCATCCTGGCCGCTGCGGACCCAGCCGCGGATGAAAAACTGCGTGGTGTCCTCGCGGGCGTCGTGCTCGATGCGCTCGGCCTCGCCGTCGATCCATTCGTCCTTGCCCTCGCGCTTCTGGCGGAAGCGGGCCAGCCCGTTCTCGCCGCTGGTGGCCACACCCTTCTGGAAACCGTCGGCATCCTGTGTGACGACGAGTTTGGCGGTGCGGATCTGCAAGGTGCCCTGGGTCAGGATGACGTTACCCTCATAGACCTGGACCTTGTTGATGTCGTCCATGCTCATGCGGTCGGCTTCAAGGTTGATCGGCTTTTCGCGGTCAGCCTTTTCGGCATGGGCGGGGAAGGTCAGGGCGGCGAGCACGAGTGTGGTGCCCAGGCGGCGGATGAAGGTCGGCATCATGGCTTTTTCTTGGCGTATTTGCTTTCAATCACGGCGCGGGCCTGCGCTTCGAGAAGGTAGGTCTGGGTGCGGTTGTCGACCTGCAGGCCGATGCCCTTGACCGACGATGCGCCTTGCGTGATCAGCACCGGCTGGCTGGTGTAAGCCTTTTCGTCGTCGGGCAGGATGGTGAGTTGAGTCGTCGTGCCGATCGTTTCCGGATCCTTGGGCGTGGCGGCCCGGTGCAGGCGGACGTTGTCATAGAGGTTGACCTGCTCGCCGTCACGGCTGACATGGCCGCGTTCGGCGCTCATGGTCATGGGCGGCTTGTTCGGCTTGAGCATGACGAGATGCGGCTTGTCGAGCTCGGTCGAGTCGTCATCCGGGTAGTGCGTGATTTTCTTGGCGTTGAGGGTATGGCGCAAGGTGCCGGTGGCATCGTATTTGCGCAATATGCCGTCGTAGACGATGTAATCCGGGTCGTGGCGGTGCTTGCCGTCGCGGCGCGGGTCAGGCAGTTCGGTGGCCAGGCGCAGCCAGTAGGTTAGCCCGGTCAGGGCGAGCAGGAGGAGCAGCGGAAACAGCGCGCTGCTCCAGTTATTGATGCTGAAGCCTCGACTCATGGCGCGGGACTGGGCAGGTAAGGCGCCAGCGCGGCTTCGAGCTTGCCTTGCGCGCCAAGGATGAATTCGCAGACCTCGCGCACGGCGCCGCGGCCGCCTTCATGGCTGCAGACAAAACGCGCGTATTGCCGGGCCAGGCGGTGACCGTCGGCCGGTGACGCGGAAAAGCCGCAGGCGGCCATGGCGCGCAGGTCGATCAGATCGTCGCCCATGTAGCCGGCCTCTTCGGCGGGAATGCCAAGGCGGTCGAGCAGCGTATGCAGCGCCGCGAGCTTGTCGCCGATCCCCTGCTGCACGTGTTCGATGCCAAGATTATCCATGCGCGCGGCAACGCACGGCGCCTGCCGGCCGGTGATCACTGCCACGGCGATGCCGGCATCCTGCAAGAGCTTGAGGCCGAGGCCGTCGCGCACGTTGAAGGTTTTGCTTTCGCTGCCGTCGTCGGCGTAGGTCAGGCCGCCGTCGGTCATTACACCGTCGACGTCAAAGGCCATCAATTTCAGGCGCGAGGCGCGGGTGCGGGTGTCGCTGGCGTGGCTCATCAGAGGGCCTTGGCGCGGAAGAGATCGTGCATGTTGAGCGCGCCAATCAGTTCGCCTGCGGCATTTACCACCGGCAGCTGGTTGATGCGGAACGTTTCCATCATCTCGATGGCCTCGGCAGTCAGCTTGTCGGCACTGATGGTGCGCGGCGTGCGGGTCATGACGTCAGTGACGGCGAGCGCGTTGAGATCGCGGCCGCTGACGATGGCCCGGCGCAGATCGCCGTCGGTGAATACCCCCGCCACGTGGCGCTTTTCGTCGATCACGATGGCGATTCCGATGCCCCCGCGCGAGATTTCCCGGGTCGCTTCGGCAACCGTGGCCGTCGGGGCGACGACCGGCAGCGCGTCGCCCTGGCGCATCACGTCGCGCATGCGGATCAGCAGGCGACGGCCGAGCGCGCCAC